>NZ_JAGXJG010000006.1:0-116081 GCF_019091725.1 Cellulomonas sp. GbtcB1
GGTGCCCCGGCCGGCGGTGCGCGCCCGGCGCGCCAGGGCGGGGGCTCCTCCGCTCCGGCGTCCGGCGGCCGCGGCCGGTCCGACCGCGGGCGCGGCGTCCCGGTGCTCGGCGGCTCGATGGTCGCGTGGACCTCGGGCGGCGACGCGCCGTCCACCGGCTCGTACGGCGGCCGGGGCGGTGCCCCCGCGGGCGCGCGCTCGGGCGGCGCGGGCCGGTCGCGCGGCGCCGGTCAGGCCGGCGGCGCGGGTGCCGGTGCCGAGGGCCAGGGCGGTGCCCGTCGCCGCCGCGGCGGCCGCGGCCGCT
This sequence comes from Cellulomonas sp. GbtcB1, assembly GCF_019091725.1. NCBI lineage: Bacteria > Bacillati > Actinomycetota > Actinomycetes > Micrococcales > Cellulomonadaceae > Cellulomonas > Cellulomonas sp. GbtcB1. The sequence continues at coordinate 305 of NZ_JAGXJG010000006.1, forward strand.
CGGGTGGCGGCGCCCAGCAGTAGCCGACGTCGCGCCCTACGGGTTCCGGGCGGGCCCACGCCGATGGGCGTCGGCCCGGCCGGAAACCGCAGGCCGCGCGCCGAGACACCCGGCAGCACCGCCCGCGACCGGCCTCCGGTCGCGGGCGGTCGCGCGTCCGGGCAGGGTCGAGGAACACCGCGCCCCGCATCCGCGTTCTGCTGCCGGCGGACCAGCCCCGGCCGCACCGGGCGGGGCGTCCGCAGGGCGAGAGGAGCACCGCGATGGCGGACAAGACCTACGAGGTCACCAAGGACGAGTCGCAGTGGCGGGTCGAGCTGGACCCCGCCGAGTTCCAGGTGCTGCGCCTGGCCGGGACCGAGCGCCCGTGGACCGGCAAGCTGCTCGACGAGGAGCGCGAGGGCGTGTACCGCTGTCGCGCCTGCGGCAACGAGCTGTTCCGGTCCGAGACCAAGTTCGACTCCCACTGCGGGTGGCCGAGCTTCTTCTCCCCGCTGGCGGGTGACAAGGTCGAGCTGATCGAGGACCGCAGCCTGGGCATGGTGCGCACGGAGGTGCGCTGCGCGAAGTGCGGGTCGCACCTCGGGCACGTGTTCGACGACGCGCCGCAGACGCCGACGGGTGACCGCTACTGCATGAACTCGGTGAGTCTGACCTTCGACCCGAAGTAGGCTGCCCCCCGTGTGGGGGAGGGGAGCGCCGATGCTTCAGGGAAAGCGGTCTGCTGCCGATATCCCGGAGGTGGAACAGGCCCTGATCGTCCGCCGGTGGCGCCGCTACGGCGCCGACCGGCTGTACGTCACGGCCGAGACCGGCGCGCCCCTCGGCAGCGTCGACCTCGCCACGGGCCAGGTGGCCGTGGAGGCCGACGCTGCCGCGCTCGAGGGCGAGGGCCTGGAGCAGGCCGTGCGCGGCGCCGCGCAGGCCTACCTGCGCGCCGACGTGCCCGAGCTGGTCGTCCCGACCGCCGACGTCCTCCCGGAGGACGAGCCGCAGCCCGAGCCCGAGCCGCGCCCCCGGGGCCGGCGCGCCCGCCGGGACGCGTGCGAGGAGGCCCCGGCCGACGACGCCGCGGACACCCCCGCGCGCCGCGGCCGGCACCGCGCCGACGACCTCGTGAGCCCGCGCCCCGACGCCGAGCCGCGCGGCGCCCGCGAGAGCCTCTGCGACCGCCTCGACCGGCTGATGCTGGACGGGTGGCACGTGCTGCACGACGTCCCCGTCGGCCGGCAGGGCTCGGTGGTCGCCCACCTGCTGATCGGCCCGCCCGGGGCGTTCGCCGTCGCCGAGCGGCCCGCCGCCGCGTCCGGGCCGGAGCGCCTGGTGCTGGACTCCCGGCACCTGTCCGCGGACGGTCGCGGCGTCGCCGACCTGCGCGACGTGCGGCTGACGGCCGCCCGCGCGGGGTCGCTGCTGCGCGCCGCCGTCGGGTCGCCGGTCGCGGTGCGGGGCGTGCTCGTCGTGCACGGCACCGTCGAGGTGCTGGCCCCGTCGCCCTACGACGCGCTGGTGCTGCCGGACGCGGACGTGCCGGACGTGTTCGCCGCGATGCCCGTGCGCTGGTCGCCGGGGCGGGTCGACGCGGTCGCGGCGATCGCCCGGCGCCGGAGCACCTGGGCGCTCAGCCGCGCGGTCTGACGCGCGCGGTCCCGGGAGGGCGCGCGCCGTCAGGACCCGGGCTGCACCCGCGGCGGCGTGGCCGCCAGCGACTCGTTGAGCCGGTGCAGCTGGTCCGCGAGCAGCCCCCGGTCCTCCGCCGCCCAGGTGCCCAGCGCGGCCGACAGGTAGGCCCGCCGCGCGACCCGCGCCGCGTCCACCCGGCGCGCGCCCTCGGCCGTGACGCGGATGAGCTGCCCGCGCGAGTCGTCGGGGTCGGGCCGGCGCTCGATGAGCCCGAGCTGCTCCAGGCGCCCGAGCTGGCGCGACATCGTGCCGCGGCCGACGCCGATGTGCTCGGCGAGCTCGCTGGCCCGGACGTCGGGCTCGCGCTCGATCCGGACCAGCAGCGGGTACGCCGAGGGCTCGAGGTCGGGGTGCACCTCGCGGGCGAGGCGCTCGGCCGAGGCGCGCGCACGGCGGAGCAGCAGCCCGAGCTCGGACTCGATGCGCGCGACGGGGTCGGTCGGGGTGTCCACCGACCCATTGTGGACGACGCGAGGCGCCCGGCCGTCGGTGGGACGGCCGGGCGCCTCGCGTCGTGCCGCGGGCGGACCCGCGGTGGTCAGGCCCGGTGGGCCGGGGTGCCCTGCTGGGCGTCCGTCAGCTCGGCCTCGGCCTGCTGGCCGACCGCCTGCTGGGCGCCGGGCGTGCCGGCCTCGGCCAGGACGGCCTCACCGGTCTGCTCCTGGTCGAGCAGCTGCTCGACGCCGGACCGGCGGCCGAGCGGCACCTCCTTGAGGAACAGCACGGCGATCAGGGCGATGACGCCCAGCGGGACCGCGATGAGGAACAGGTCCGCGATGCCGTGGCCGTAGGACGACTCGACGATCGTCTTGACCGGCTCCGGCAGCGTGGAGACGTCCGGCACCGAGGTGGTGCCGCCGCCGAGCGCGGCGGGGTCGATGCCCGCGGACACCAGGCCGTCGGTGAGGTAGCCGGTGATCCGGTTGCCGAGCACCGCGCCGAGGGCCGAGACGCCGATCGCGCCGCCGAGGGTCCGGAAGAACGCCACGGTCGCCGTGCCGGAGCCGGTCTCGGAGACGTCCAGGATGTTCTGCACCGCGAGGACCAGGTTCTGCATCAGCATGCCGACGCCCGCGCCCATGACGAACATGAACAGGCCGACCAGGACGAAGCTGGTGTCGTACCGGATGGTGCCCATCAGGGCCAGGCCGCCGGTCAGCAGCACGCCGCCCGCGATCATGAAGCCCTTGTAGCGGCCGTACTTGGTGATGAACCGCCCGGCGATCGTCGACGACAGGAACAGGCCGAGGATCATCGGGATGGTCAGCAGGCCGGACTGCGTCGGGGTCTTGCCGCGCGCCACCTGCATGTACTGGCTGAGGAACACCGAGGTGCCGAACATCGCCACGCCGACCGCGACCGACGCGATGACGGACAGGACGACGGTGCGGTTCTTGAACAGGTGCATCGGGATGATCGGGTCCGCGACCTTGTTCTCGACCACCACGGCGATCGCCAGCACCACGAGGGCGCCGACCACCATGACGGCGGTCTGCCACGACAGCCAGTCGAACTTGTCGCCGGCGAAGGTCACCCACAGCAGCAGCGAGGCGATGCCCACGGAGATGAGCGCGGCGCCCCAGTAGTCGATCCGCACGACCTTGCGGGCCATCTGCGGCAGGTGCAGCGTGCGCTGCAGCACGATGATCGCGGCGACCGCGAACGGCAGGCCGACGAAGAAGTTCCAGTGCCAGGACAGGCTGTCGGTGATGACGCCGCCGAGCAGCGGGCCGCCGACCATGCCGATGCCCATGATGCCGCCCATGAGGCCCATGTACCGGCCGCGCTCGCGGGGGCTGAGGATGTCGGCCATCAGGACCGTGGCGAGGGCGGTGAGGCCGCCGGCGCCGATGCCCTGCAGGGCGCGCATGCTGATCAGGAAGCCGACGGTCTGCGAGAAGCCGGCCGCCGCGGACGACAGCACGGAGATGACCAGCGCGATCTGGATGAGGAGCTTGCGGTTCACCAGGTCGGCGAGCTTGCCCCAGATCGGGGTGGTGATCGTGGTGGTGAGGAGGGTCGCGGTGACGACCCAGGTGTAGGACGACTGCGACCCCTTGAGGTCGCTGACGATCTTCGGCAGGGAGCTCGACACGACGCTCGTGGCCAGGATGGACACGAACATGCCGAGCAGGATGCCGGAGAGGGCCTCCATCACCTGCCGGTGGTTCATCGCGGGCGCGGGCCCGCGGTCGACGGTCGGGCTCTCGGCCCGGGTGGTGCTGCTCATGCGTGAACTCTGCTTTCGCCCTGGGATGCGGTGCCCGGCGCCGTCGGCGGACGTGGTGGTGGTGCGGCGCGGCCGGTGCGGTCGCGTGCTGCGGGGGCCGGTGCGCGCGGCTGCGCACCGACCGGGGTCGGTCAGGTGGCCGCTGCGGCGAGCGCCGGCGCGCGGGGGTCCTCGGCCGGGGTGCCCGTCGGGACCGGGTCGGCGGCGGGGCGCGTGCCGAACTCGGCCATCGTGTCCGCGATCCGCTCGAGGACCGTGGACGCCTCGGCCAGCTCCGCGGGCGTCCAGGCGCTGAACGCCTCGGCGGCCCGCGCGTCCATCGCGACCTTGGTGTCGGCCGTGAACGCCCTGCCGCGCTCCGTGAGCCGGACCGTGCGGACGCGGCGGTCGGTGCCCGGCGCGTCCGGGGTGGTGCGCTCGGCGTAGCCCGACTCGACCAGCTGGCTGGCCTGCCGGCTCGCGACCGAGATGTCGACGTGCAGGTGCTGCGCCACGTCGCCGATGCCCAGCTCGCCGACCTTGTCCAGCAGCCAGAGCAGGCTGAGGGCGGCGCGCGGGCACTCGAGGTCGCGCGCCAGCTCGGTGCCGACCTCGCGCTGCACGCGCTGCAGACGCGCGATGGCGTCGATGAGCACGCGGTAGGCGGGGGTGCTGGGCACGGCGGGGACCTCTTTCATTGGTTGCAGCAGGCAAACTATCACAACGGTTGCGCTGGGCAACTTGTTCCCCGGGTGATGTGAGGGTGATCACCGCGCCGGTGTGAGGTGCGGGGTCAGCGGCCCGCGGCGTAGCCCTGCATGCCGCGCGGGTTGGCGCCCGCGTGCAGCAGCCCGTCCGGCCGCACGCCCGCCGCGCTGACCCGGCCGAGGCTCCACGGCCCCGCGTCCCGCACGACGTGCCCCCGGCGCCGGAGCTCCGCGAGCACGTCGTCCCCGAGCCGCGACTCCGCCTCGACGCCCCGCCGCGTGCTCGTGCGCGGGTGGAACGACGACGGCACGTGCGTGGAGTGCCAGCCGGGCGCGTCGATCGCGGCCTGCAGGTCGAGCCCGCCGAGCAGGTGGTGCAGCAGGAACGGGATCGTCCACTGGTCCTGCTGGTCGCCGCCGGGCGTGCCGAACGCGAACCCGCCGCCGTCGCGGAGCACCAGGCCCGGGCTGAGGGTGGTCCGCGGCCGGCGACCGGGTGCGAGCGACGACGGCAGACCGGGCTCGAGCCAGAACATCTGCGCGCGGGTCGGCAGGCCGAACCCGAGGCCGGGGACGACGGGCGAGCTCTGCAGCCAGCCGCCCGACGGGGTGGCCGACACCATGTTCCCCCAGCGGTCGACGACGTCGACGTGGCAGGTGTCGCCGCGGGTCTCCCCGGACGGCCGGACGTCGAGCGCGGGCCCGTCGACCGCCGCCGCGCCCGCCGGCTCCGGCGCAGGACCCCGCGTCGGCTCGCCCGTCCCCAGCGCCGGCCCGCCCGCGGCGTCCTCGTACCGCCCGGGCCACACCGGCGAGCCGTCCGCGCCGGTGGACGGCGACCCGAACAGCGCGGCCAGCCGCGGCGTGCGGCCGTCCGGCGACCCGGGCCGCACCCCGTCCGACGCCGCCGGCCCGACGAGCCGCGCCCGCTCCGCGGCGTACGACCGGGACAGCAGCGCGTCGAGGGGCACGTCGCCGTCGGCCGGGTCGCCGTACCAGGCCTCGCGGTCGGCGAACGCCAGGTCCGTCACCTCGAGCGCGGTGTGCACCAGCTCCGCCGACCCGAGGTCCGCGTCCGCGACGCCGAGCTCCTCCAGCATCCGCAGCTGCTGCAGCAGGACCGGTCCCTGACCCCAGGCCGCGGTCTTGTGCACCTGCACGCCCGCGAAGTCGACGGCGACGGTCGGCTCCTCGGTGGGCCGCCAGGCCGCGAGGTCGTCGGCCGTCAGGAGCCCCGCGTGCGCCGAGCCGGACGAGTCGAGCACCGGCTGCCGCACGAACGCCGCCATCGCCTCCGCGACGAACCCCTCGTAGAACGACCGCCGCGCCGCCTCGATCTGCGCCAGCCGGTCCGCGCCCGCGGCGCGCGCCTCGGCGAGCACCCGCTCGTAGGTGTCGGCCAGCGCGGGGTTCCGGAACCGGGCCTCGGCCCCGGGGACGTCGCCGCCCGGGAGGTACACCTCGGCGGACGTCGGCCAGTGCTCGGCGAACAGCCGCTCGACGGTCCGGATCGTGCGCACCGCCGCGGGCACGAGCGGGTAGCCGTCGCGGGCGTAGCCGATCGCGGGGGAGAGGACGTCGGCGAGCGGCAGGGTGCCGTACCGCGCCAGGAGGTCGAGCCACGCGCCGAACGCGCCCGGCACGACCGCTGCGAGGTGGCCGGTGCCCGGGACGACGTCGAGCCCCTGGTCGGTGTACGCCTCGATCGTCGCCGCCGCGGGCGCCGTGCCCTGGCCGCAGACGACGAACGTGTGCCCGTCCGCTGCGCGGTGCCCGATGATCGGGGCGTCGCCGCCGGGGCCGTTCAGGTGCGGTTCGACCACCTGCAGCGTGAACCCTGCCGCCGCGGCGGCGTCGAACGCGTTGCCGCCCCGCTCGAGGACGGACTGCCCGACGGCGCTGGCGAGCCAGTGCGTCGAGGCGACCATGCCGTGCGTGCCGACGAGCTCGGGGCGGGTGGTGAACACGGGCGGCTCCAGGTGGTGCGGGCGGGCGGGGCACCGTCACGGTACGTCGACCCCCCGTCGACGCGCCGCCGGGCCGGGAGGCGGCCGTGTCGGAGGTCGTCGGTAGCGTGGCGGACGCAGCACAACGGTCGAGCACGGCGGCGAGGGGGACGCGATGAAGTTCGGCATCGTCGGGACGTTCGGCACGGTCGACCAGCTGGTCGGGCTGGCGGCCGAGGCGGAGGACGCGGGCTGGGACGGGTACTTCACCTGGGACGCGGTCGACATCGGGGTCGACGGCGACGTGTGGGACCCGTGGGCGGTGCTCGCGGCCGCCGCCGTCCGCACGGAGCGGATCACGCTGGGCGCGCTGGTGTTCGCGCTGCCGCGGCGCCGGCCGTGGGTCGTCGCGCGGCAGGCGCTGACCGTCGACCACCTCTCGGGCGGCCGCCTCGTGATCCCCGCGGGGCTGGGCGTGCCGGTCGACCGCGCGTTCGCGGGCGTCGAGGGCGAGCTCACGAGCACGCGCGAGCGTGCCGAGCTCCTCGACGACCACCTCGCGATCCTCGACCTGGCCTTCGGCGGGGAGACGTTCTCCTACCAGGGCACGCACCACCGCGTCACCGATCTGCGGTTCCGGCCGCGGCCGGTGCAGCGCCCCCGCGTGCCGATCTGGGTGGTCGGCGCCTACCCCAGCGAGCGGTCCATGGGGCGGGCGGTGCGGTACGACGGCCTGGTCCCGCAGCTGCGCGGCGACCGCGCGATGGACGAGCTCGGGCCGGCGGAGGTCGCGGAGATCGCCGCGTGGGTGCGCGAGCACCGGGCCCCCGACGCCGGCCCCTACGAGATCGTCCTCCAGGGCGTCCTGCCCGAGGACCCGGCCGAGGCGCAGGACCGGGTCGCGGCGCTCGCCGAGGCCGGCGCGACCTGGTTCGTCGAGTCGCGCTGGGAGGGACCCGGCTCGACGTACGAGGCGCTCGCGGAGCGCGTGCGCCAGGGCGTCCCGCGCGGGTGACCTGGCGCCGGACGGCGGCGCCACCTCGGGGTCCGTCGACGCCGGACCGCGTGGACGCACCCCACCGCGGCCCCGCGCGAGCCCGACGACGCGTCACCGCCGCGCCGGCACTCCCTCCGCGGCCCTCGTCGCCGTCTCGGCCACCCGTGCCGCCCGCGTCTCGGGGCGGCGGGCGTCGACCAACCACCGCAGCACGACCTTGCGGGCGCTCGGCGCGAACCCGTCCCAGTGCGCCCGCGCCCCCGGCAGGGCGTCCAGAGCCGCCGCGAGGTCCGGCGGCACCACCAGGTCCTCGACGTCGTCCAGCAGCGTCCACGACCCGTCCGCGCGCGCGGCGGCGACCACGGCGGCGCCGGCCGGCCCCATCCGCCCCGCGGCCTCCAGTCGCGCCACCCGCTCCTTGCTCAGCCGGGACCAGCCGCTCCCGCGCCGCCGGGGCGCGAACCACTGCCGGGTGCTGTCCGGGTCCGGCGCCCACGCCTGGCCGTCGATCCAGCCGACCGCCAGCGCCTCGGCGACCATCTCCTCGTAGCCGAACGTCGGCCGCCCGGAGCCGGGCTTCCAGCGCACCAGCCACACGCCGTCCGACGTGGCGTGGTGCTCCGCGAGCCACGCCCGCCAGTCCTCGACGGACTCGGCGTGGAACCGCGGCCGGTCGGCGAGCGACGCCATCGTCCCGGTCCTCGGGTCCGCCCGCGCCGGGGTCAGTGCCCGCCGGCGGGGGCGGGCAGGTCGTCGGCGGGGTCGGGCGCCTCGCCCTTGCCGACCCGCGAGTGCCGGTACGAGTACACGGCGTAGATCGCCAGGCCGACGGCCAGCCAGGCCGCGAACCGGACCCAGGTGAGCACCGTCAGGTTGGTCATCAGCCACAGGCAGGCCACGCCGGCGAGGATCGGCAGCACAGGCGACCACGGCACCCGGAACCCGCGCTTCAGGTCGGGGCGGGTGCGGCGCAGGATCGGGATGCCGAAGCTCACCAGCACGAACGCCGACAGCGTGCCGATGTTGATCATCTCCTCGAGGCGCTCGACCTCGGACAGGCCGGCGATGAGGGCGACGATGATGCCGACGCCGACCTGCAGCCGGATCGGGGTCTTGTACTTGTGCGAGGTGCGGGAGATGCCGCGGGGGAGCAGACCGTCGCGGCTCATCGCGAACACGATCCGGGTGAGGCCGAGCAGCAGCACCATGATCACGGACGTCAAGCCGATGAGGATGCCGATCGAGATCACCTTGCCCGCCCAGTCGGCGCCGACCAGGACGAACGCCGTGGTCAGCGAGGGCGAGTCGGACGCCGCGAGCTCGGTGTACGACACCATGCCGGTCACGACGACGGTGACCAGGATGTAGAGCACGGTGACGATGGCGAGGCCGCCGAGGACGCCGCGGGGGACGGCGCGCTGCGGGTTCTTCGTCTCCTCGGCCGTGGTCGCCACGACGTCGAAGCCGATGAACGCGAAGAACACCAGGGCGGCGCCGGACAGGATGCCCATGACGCCGTACTGCGACGGGTCGAAGCCGGACAGGAAGCCGAACAGCGGCTGCTCCAGGCCGGACGCCGACTCCGCGGGCTGCGACGGCGGGATGAACGGCGAGTAGTTCTCGGCGCGCACGTAGAAGAACCCGGCGACGATGACGAACAGCGTGATCGCGACCTTGATGATCGTGAAGATGCTGTTCACGCGGGTGCTGAGCTTGGTGCCGACGGCGAGCAGGGCGGTGAACACCGCGACGACCAGCACGGGTCCCCAGTCGAGGTCGACGGGCCCGAGCTCCAGCGTCGTCGGCACGTCGATGCCGAACAGGCCGAACGCGTCCGACAGGTACACGCCCCAGAACTTCGCGATCACGGCCGCGGCGAGCAGCATCTCGAGGATGAGGTCCCAGCCGATGATCCAGGCGACGAGCTCGCCCGCGGTGGCGTACGAGAACGTGTACGCCGACCCGGCGACGGGCAGCGTCGACGCGAACTCGGCGTAGCACATGATCGCCAGCGCGCAGACGACCGAGGCGATGAGGAACGAGATGATCACGCCCGGGCCGGCGTAGTTCGCGGCGGCGGTCGCGCCGACCGAGAAGATGCCCGCGCCGACGGCGACGGCGACGCCCAGGACCGCGAGGTCCCAGGCCGTGAGCGAGCGCTTGAGGGACCGGTCCGGGTCCTCGACCGACGCCAGCGAGTCCTCCACGGACTTCCGGCGCAGCACGCTGCGGTTGCTGATGGCCACGGGGACTCCCTCGGACGACGGCACGACGACGCGCGAGCATGCCGAAGCCTGTGCCTCCTCGCACGGCGGGGTCCGGTGGGTGAGACCGGATTAGTCGACCCGTCAGATCCCGCCCGGGAAGCCTAGTTGCCGCCAGGCCTCGTAGACAGCCGTCGATGCGGCGTTCGTGAGGTTGAGGGACCGGCGGCCGGGCTGCATCGGGATGCGCAGCAGGTCGGTGACGGCCGGGTGCTCCAGCGCCTCGGGCGGCAGGCCGGTCGGCTCGGGGCCGAACATCAGCACGTCCCCGTCCCGGTACTCGACGTCGGTGTACCGGCGCTCGGTGTGCGTGGTGAACGCGAACACCCGCGCGGGGGCGAGCGCCGCCATGCAGGCGTCCAGGTCGGGGTGCACGACGACGTGCGCGAGGTCGTGGTAGTCCAGGCCGGCCCGCTTCAGGCGCGGCTCGTCCATCACGAAGCCGAGCGGTTCCACCAGGTGCAGCGTCGCCCCGGTGGCGGCGGCCAGCCGGATGGCGTTGCCGGTGTTGCCGGGGATGCGGGGCTCGAAGAACACGACGTGCAGCACGCCGGTGATCCTCTCACCGGTCGGGCGGGGGTCCGACGCCCGGGGCCCCGACCTGCGTGGACGTGGGTGGTGGGGGCTAGCGTGGGGGCGGTGGGGCGAGGGCCCCGCACCCCCGAGAGGACGACGATGCCGACGATCCCTGTCTACCGTGCCGCCGACGACCGGTACGACGCGATGCCCTACCGCCGCACCGGACGCAGCGGGCTCGACCTGCCCGCCCTGTCGCTGGGGCTGTGGCACAACTTCGGCGACGTGAACCCGCTGGAGACGCAGCGCGCGGTCCTCCGCCGGGCGTTCGACCTCGGCATCACGCACTTCGACCTGGCCAACAACTACGGCCCGCCGTACGGCTCCGCGGAGGAGAACTTCGGCCGGCACCTGGTGCAGGACCTCGGCCCGTACCGCGACGAGCTCGTCATCTCCTCCAAGGCCGGCTACGACATGTGGCCCGGCCCGTACGGCGACGGCGGCTCCCGCAAGTACCTGCTGTCGTCGCTCGACCAGTCGCTGCGCCGGCTCGGCCTCGACTACGTCGACGTCTTCTACTCGCACCGGCCGGACCCGTCCGTGCCGCTCGAGGAGACGATGGGCGCGCTGCACACCGCGGTGACCAGCGGCAAGGCGCTGTACGCGGGCATCTCCAACTACTCGCCGTCGGCCACCCGCGAGGCCGCGCGGATCCTCGCCGACCTGGGCACCCCGCTGCTCATCCACCAGCCGTCGTACTCGATGTTCAACCGGCACGTGGAGCAGGTCGCCGAGGGGGAGACCGAGTCGCTGCTCGACGCGGTCGGCGACCTCGGCATCGGGATGATCGTGTTCTCCCCGCTCGCGCAGGGGCTGCTCACCGGCCGGTACCTGTCGGGCGACGTGCCGGCGGACTCGCGCGCCGCGACCAGCCGGTTCCTGTCGCCCGAGCAGATCGGCGACACCTACCTGGAGCGGGCGCGGGCGCTGAACGCGATCGCCGAGGCGCGGGGGCAGTCGCTCGCGCAGCTCGCGCTGTCCTGGGTGCTGCGTGACCAGCGGGTCACGTCGGCGCTCATCGGGGCGTCGTCGGTGGCCCAGCTCGAGGACAACGTCGCCGCCCTCCGGGCCGAGCCGCTGACGGCCGAGGAGATCGCGGCGATCGAGCCGCACGCCGTTGACGGGACCGCCCGCCGGTGAGCGCACGGCCGGTGCCGGTCGTGCTGCTGCACGGGCTCACCGACGCGTCGACGTGCTGGCCGACCGTCCTGCCGCGGTACGCGGGCGACGGCCGGGCGGTCGTCGCGCTGGACGCCCGCGGCCACGGCGGCACGCCGCTGCCGGACGAGCCGTTCACCGTCGCGGCGCTCGCGGCCGACGCCGCGGAGGCGCTGCGGGCGCTCGACCTCGGGCCGGCGCTCGTCGTCGGGCACTCGATGGGCGGGGTGACGGCGGAGGATCTGGCGCTCACGGCGCCCGAGCTCGTGGCGGGCCTGGTGCTCGAGGACCCGGCGTGGCGGACCGCGGAGGCCGAGGGCGTGGACGCCCCCGGAGCGGACGGGTCGGTGGTCGGCGTCGCCGGTGCCGCGGGCGGCGAGCGGACCCCGGGCGGCGTCCCGGACTGGCTCGCCCCGGCGATCGCCGCCGTCCAGGGCCGCACGGTCGAGCAGATCGCCGCGCGCGGCCGGCTCGACAACCCGCGGTGGTCCGAGGCGGAGGTCCTCGGCTGGGCGGAGGCGAAGGCGCAGGTCGACCCGCGGCTCGCCGAGGTCCCGCACGACTGGCTCGGCCGGGACTGGGTCGAGGCGCTCGCGGGCGTCCGGGTGCCGGTCACGCTGCTCACCGCGGGTCCGGGGCTCGGGGTCGTGACGGACCGCCAGGCGGCGCGGGCGGCGGAGCTGCTCGGCGACCGGCTGACCCACGTCGCGTTCCCGGACGCGGGGCACAACATCCGCCGCGAGGCCCCGGATCGCTACCTGGCGGCCCTGGACGCCGCGGTGGCCCGCGCCGACGCCGCCCGCTGACTCTCGCGGTCGCGGGTCGCCGCGTCGGGCGCGGGTCCGCCCGCCCCGCCCGCGCCGCCCGCGCCGCCCGAACGACTCTTCGGCTCCCGCACGCCGTGCTCCCGCGCTCGCACGCCGTGCTCCCGTGCTCGCTCGCTCCCGCACCGAGAGAGGACCGTGCCGCCGAGATCGGACCGTCCACGGCCCTATCTCGGCGGCACGGTCCTATCTGGCAGCAGTGCTCGCGCGCGGACCCGCGTGGTGCGCCGCCCGCGCCGCCCGCCGGGCTCGGCGACGGCCGCGCACTCAGCCCAGGACCGCCGCGATCACCAGGAGCGACGGCACCGCCAGGATCGTCGTCACCAGGCCCGCATCCCGGGCGAGCGCGGTGCCCTGCCGGTACTGGATCGCGTACACCAGCACGTTCTGCGCCGTCGGGAGCGCCGACACCACCGCCACCGCCAGCAGCGCGTCGCCGCGCAGGCCCAGCAGCGTCCCCAGCCCGATCGCGAGCGCCGGGTGCACGACGGCCCGCAGCACCGCCACCAGCGCGACGTCGCCCCGGGGCGCCTGCTCGCCGCCGACCCGCGGCACCGCGAGCGACATCCCGAACGTCAGCAGCGCGAGCGGCGGGGCCGCCGCGCCCAGCAGCTCGAGCGGCTGGAACACGACGGCCGGCAGCGAGAACGGCAGCGCGGCCAGGGCGATGCCGGTGAGCGTGCCGATGATCACCGGGTTCCGCAGCGTGCGCCGGAGCACGGAGCGCAGCGTCCCCAGGGCCCCGGCGGGCGCGGTCCCGGCGACCACCCCGTCCCGGGCCCGGCGCCGGGCGTCGAGCACCACCATCGCGATCGGCCCGAGCACGAGCTGCTGGTAGAGCGTCGGCGGCACCACGGACACCACGCTGCCGAGCAGGTACGCGGTCAGCGGGATGCCGATGTTCCCGGCGTTGACGTAGGAGGACGCGAGCACACCGACGACCACGTCCCCGGACGACCGCCGCCGGATCAGGCCGAGCACCGCCGCCGCGACCAGCGCCACGACCGTGGTCGTCGCGAAGGTGACCAGCGCCGACCGGGACAGCAGCAGCCCGAGGTCCGCCCGGCCGATCGTCTCGATCAGCAGCGCGGGCGTGGCGACCGTGAACGCGGTGGCGGCGAGCACCCGCTGGGCGTTCTCGCCGAGCACGCCGGTGCGGCCCACGAACCAGCCCGCTGCGACGACGACCGCGATCGTGCCCAGCGCCGAGAGGACGGCCAGCATCAGGCGCCGGCGCCTCCGCCCGGCCCGCCCGTGGCTTGGTCGTCGTCGTCCGCGAACAGCCCGACGGACGCCGCGTCGCGCGCGACCTCCTCCGCCGTCGGGGGCTCCCGGCCCTCCAGCGTCGCGATGACGCCGGGTCCGTACCGCTCGAGCTTGGCCGCGCCGACGCCGCCGATCCGGGACAGCGCGTCCAGGTCCGCGGGCCGGGCGGTCGCGATCTCGCGCAGGGTCGCGTCGTGGAACACGACGTACGCGGGCACGCCCTGCTCCTTCGCCGCCGCGGCCCGCCAGGTGCGCAGCCGCTGGAACACCGCCGCCGCGTCGTCGCCGAGCTCGGCGGCCGCCTGCGCCGCCGCGGCCGCGCGCCCGCCCGACCCCGCGCCGGAGCCCGACCGGGACCGCGACCTCGTCGTCCGCGTCTCCTCCCGGAGCGGCACCGGGCGGTCGCCGCGCAGCACCTCGGCGCTCGCCGGGGTCAGCCGGAGCGTCCCGTAGCCGTCCGCGTCGACCGCGAGCAGCCCCTGCGCGAGCAGCTGGCGCACGACGCCGCGCCACTGCGCGTCGGACAGGTCGGCACCGAGGCCGAAGGTCGAGAGCTCGGTGTGGCCGAGCTGCTCGATCCGCGAGGTGCGCTTGCCGAGCAGGATGTCGACGAGGTGCCCGGCGCCGTAGTGCTGGTTCCGCTCGCGCTCCAGCCGGACGACGGTCGACAGCAGCTTCTGCGAGGGGACGGTGCCGTCCCAGGTCGTCGGCGGCGACAGGCAGGTGTCGCAGTTGCCGCACGGCTCCGCGTCCTGGCCGAAGTACGCGAGGAGCTGGACTCGGCGGCAGGTGACCGTCTCGCACAGCGCGAGCATCGCGTCCAGGTGCGCGGACAGCCGCCGGCGGTGCTGGGCGTCGCCCTCGGAGGTGTCGATCATCCGCCGCTGCTGCACGACGTCCTGCAGCCCGTAGGCGAGCCACGCGGTCGACGGCAGCCCGTCGCGGCCGGCGCGGCCCGTCTCCTGGTAGTACCCCTCGACGGACTTGGGCAGGTCGAGGTGCGCGACGAACCGCACGTCCGGCTTGTCGATGCCCATGCCGAACGCGATGGTCGCGACCATGACGAGGCCGTCCTCGCGCAGGAACCGGGACTGGTTCCGGGCGCGCACCTGGCGGTCGAGACCCGCGTGGTACGGCAGCGCGGGCACGCCCTGGGACGACAGGAACTCGGCGGTCTGCTCGACGGAGTTCCGCGACAGGCAGTAGACGATCCCGGAGTCGCCGGCGTGCTCGGACCGGACGAGGTCGAGCAGCTGCTGGCGCGGGCTCGCCTTGGGCGCGATGCGGTACTGGATGTTCGGGCGGTCGAACGACGCGACGAACTGCCGGGCGTCGGTCAGCTCCAGCCGCTCGGCGATCTCGGTGCGGGTCGCGGCCGTGGCGGTCGCGGTCAGGGCGATGCGGGGGACGCCGGGCCAGCGCTCGTGCAGCACCGACAAGCCCAGGTAGTCGGGCCGGAAGTCGTGGCCCCACTGGGACACGCAGTGCGCCTCGTCGATCGCGAACAGGCTGATCGCCGCCCGGTCGAGCAGCGCCATGGTCTCGGGCACCCGCAGCCGCTCGGGGGCCAGGTAGAGCAGGTCGAGCTCGCCGTCCAGCAGCGCGCGCTCCACGTCCCGGCGCTGGCCCAGGTCCTGCGTCGAGTTGAGGAAGCCGGCGCGCACGCCGAGCGCGGACAGCGCGTCGACCTGGTCCTGCATGAGCGCGATCAGCGGGGACACCACCACGCCGGTCCCGGCCCGGACGAGGGCCGGCACCTGGTAGCAGAGCGACTTGCCGCCGCCGGTCGGCATGAGCACGAGGGCGTCGCCGCCGCCGACCACGGTGTCGATGATGTCGGCCTGCTCGCCGCGGAACGCGTCGTAGCCCCACACCTCCTGCAGCACCTCGAGCGGCGCGCGGCCGGTGGTGGCGTCGTGCGCGGGGTGCGCGACCGGGCGGGCCGCGGCGGGGTCGCCGTGCGCGGCGGCCGAGCGGTCGTCGGGACGCGGCGCAGTGCCTCCGGAGCGGGCCGGCCCCCCGGCGGGCGCGGACCCGCGCGCCGCGTACCCGGGGTCGTACGGCGGCTCCTCGGCCGGGTCGTACGGCGGCTCGTCCGGCAGCGGCCACTCGTCGTCCCATGCCTGCGTCACGCCGTCCACCCTAGCGGCGGGCACCGACCCTCCCGGCCCCTCGTCCACAGGTCCGGGGAGCACGCCGGGACCACCGCCCGACCGTCCTGGCGGCCCGCCGGGCGACCTCGGTCACACGGGGTTGGCACCGCACCGGGCCGGGTCTAGGGTGCCTGCGGGGCCGGCCGGCCCGACCCGCACGACGGCGAGGAGGTGGACGCGATGGACGACACCGCGAGTAGTCGGCATCCGTCGACGCCCGTCGTGCTGCGCGCGCAGGCCTGAGCCGCCCCCGGGTCGGCAGGGGTCCGCGCGCGGAGGCCCGGCGCGGCGTCGGCGGAGCACCGGCGCCGCCCACCGCAGCGCCCCCCCGGCGCCGCCGACCGCGGCGTCCCGAACCCGTCACCGCCCCGCGCCGTGACGTCCCCGCCCGCCCGACGTCCGACGGACCGGCCGCTCCCCGCGCCGGACCGGGTCCGCGTCGGCAGGCACCCGCCGACCGCGCCCGCCGCGGTCGCGACCGACCGTGCCGTGCCGCCCCCGGCGCGCGCCGCCTCACCCCCGAGGCGACCCGCGCCGCCGACGGTGCCGCACCACGGCCCCGCGACCGCCCGGTCCCGCCGGTCCGTGCGCCGCCCGGCGTGCGTCCCGGCCGGGCGTGCGCGACCGCGCACGGGTGCCACCGGGACGTCCCGCCGCGGCCTCCCCACGAAGGAGCGCGCCATGACCCGCCGTACCCCCGTCCTGCCCCGTCGCCCGGCCGACCAGCGGACACCGCTCGACCTGCACGACGTCGTCGCCGTCGGCACCCGCCGCGCCGTCGAGGTCTGGCTGGAGCAGACCCCCGACCCCCGGCGCCGCGCCGACCAGCTCGCCGACCTGTCCGACGCGCAGGTCCGCGCGCTCGTCGGCCTGCTCGACCCCGCGACCGCCGACGACCTGCTCGGCACCCTCGACCCGCACGCCGCGGCCGAGGTGCTGCACGTGGTCCCGGCCCAGGTGGCCGCCGGGCTCGTCGACAGCCTCGACCCCGACGAGGCCGCCGAGCTGCTCCGCGCCCTGCCCGACGGCGAGCGTGCCGCGGTGCTCGGTGCGATGCGCGTCGTGCGGTCCGCCGTCGTGCGCGGGCTGCTGGCCTGGCCCGACGACTCGGCCGCCGCCCGGATGAACCCCGAGGTCGCGACGGTCCGCCCGACGATGACCGTCCGCGAGGCCGTCGACTCGCTGCGCGCCCAGCCCGAGGCGACCGCCGACAGCGCCGAGGTCTGGGTGACCAGCGACCCCGCGGCCGTGGGCGGCCCCGCGCTGCTCGGCATGGTGTCGTTCCGGGACCTGGTGCTGGCCGCGCCGGAGCTGCTGATCGCCGACCTCATGCGCGAGGACGTCGTGACCGTGGAGCCGACCGCCGACCAGGAGCGCGCCGCACGGCTGCTCCAGGACCACCACCTCGCGGTGCTCCCGGTGGTCGCCGACGGGCAGCTGCTCGGCGTGCTCACCGGCGACGACGTCGCGGACATCGTCGAGGAGGAGGCCACCGAGGACGCCGTGCGCCAGGGCGGCGCCGCGCCGATGGACGTGCCGTACCTGCGCGCGTCGCCGCTGCTGCTGTGGCGCAAGCGGATCGTCTGGCTGCTGGTGCTGTTCGTGACCGCGACGATCACCAGCAGCGTCCTGCAGCACTACGAGGACGAGCTCGAGACCGTCATCGCGCTGACGCTGTTCGTGCCGCTGCTGATCGGCGCCGGCGGCAACGCGGGCACCCAGATCACCGCCACCGTCATCCGGGCGATGGCCACGGGCAGCGTCCGGCTGCGGGACGCGGGCCGGGTGGTGCGCAAGGAGATCACGACCGGGCTCCTCGTGTGCGTCACGATCGCGGCGGTCGGGTGGCTGCGTGCCTGGACGATGGGGGTCGGGGGCGAGGTCGCGCTGACCGTCGCCGTCTCCGCGGGGGCGATCATCCTGTGGGCGTCGATGATCGCGTCGCTGCTGCCCCTGCTGCTGCGCAAGGTCGGGCTGGACCCGGCCGTCGGCTCGGGGCCGCTCATCACGACGCTCGTCGACGGCACCGGGCTGGTCATCTACTTCACGGTGGCGCGGTGGTTCATCACGGCGCTCGGGGGGTGACCCCGCCCGGCCCGCGAGCCGGCACGACCCGGGCCCGGCCGGCGCGGGTCCGCCCGCGCCGCCCGTAGGGTGGGCGCCGTGGCGGAGGAGACGAGCGGCGCGGGCGCGCCGGGCACCGCGGCGGCTGCCGCGTCGCCGGTCGAGAGCGTCGACCGCGCCCTCCGGACGATCGAGGCCGTCGCCGCCGCGGGCCCGGCCGGGGCGAGCCTCGCGGACCTGTCCGCGGCCCTGGGCGTGCACAAGACGACCGTGCACCGCTCGCTCGCCGCGCTCCGGCACCGCGACTACGTCGCCCAGGACCCGGGAACCGGGCGGTACGGCCTCGGGCCGGCCGCGCTCGGGCTCGCCGACCGGTACTTCGCGGAGGACGACCTGCCGGCCCGGCTGCACGGGGCCCTGGTCGCGCTCTGCGCCGCCACGGACGAGCTCGTGCACCTCGGCGTCCTGAGCGGGGCCCAGGTGGTGTACCTCGACAAGGTCGAGCCCGAGCGGCCCGTGCGGGTGTGGTCCGCCGTCGGCCGGCGGAACTGGGCGGCGACGACCGCGCTCGGCCGGGCGATGCTGGCGTTCGGCGACACCCCGGCCGCGGCGCTCGACGGGTACGTCGGGGCCGTGCAGCCCGCGGGCCGGGTCGACGTCGAGCACGTCGCCGAGGAGCTGGCGGCCGCCCGTCGCCGCGGCTACGCCGTCGAGGTCGAGGAGAACGAGCCCGGCATCGCCTGCCTGGGCGTGCCGCTGCTGCGCGGGTCCCGGCCGGTCGCCGCGCTCAGCGTCACGGCCCCGGCGGACCGGATGACCGCCGAGCGCCGGGCCGAGGTGCACGCGCGCGTCCGCGCGGTGGTGCCGCCGCTGCTCCCGCCGGGCCTGGCGCTGCCCCCGGCCTGAGCCCGGGTCGCCGCCGGCGGTCGCTGCCGGCCGCTCGCGGCGGTGGGTTCGGTGGGTCCAGCCGAGTTCGGTGCCCGGGGCCACCGAACCGGGCGGGAACCGCCGAACTCGGCAGAGCGACCGAGCTCGGCAGAGCCACCGAGCGCGGCAGAGCCACCGAGCTCGGCGGGCACCGCCCTCGCGCGCCTGCCCCCGCGCCATCCGGCGTTGCCGCCGTGCGCCGGCGTGTGCCACGATCGGTGCGCATAGCGCAGCGCGCGTTGCGCGCAGCGGAACGCAAGGACGAAGGAGTTCGACATGGCGGACGTGCTCGACCGGCTCGCGGCGCACCGGCTGGTGCCCGTGGTGGTCCTCGACGAGGCCCGCGACGCCGGCCCGCTCGCGGACGCCCTCGTCGCCGGCGGCCTCCCGGTCGCCGAGGTCACGTTCCGCACCGCCGCCGCGGCGGACGCCATCCGCGCCATCGCCGACCGGGGCGGGGACGTGCTGGTCGGCGCGGGCACGGTCGTGACGCCCGCGCAGGTCGACGACGCCGTGGCCGCGGGGGCGCAGTACCTCGTCTCGCCGGGCACGTCCCGCGCGGTCGTCGAGCGCGCGCAGGAGCACGGCGTCCCGGTGCTGCCCGGCGCGGTGACCGCCACGGAGGTGCAGGCCGCGCTCGAGCTCGGCCTCGACACCGTCAAGTTCTTCCCGGCCGGCACCTCCGGCGGCAGCGCGGCGATCGCGGCGCTGGCCGCCCCGTTCGGCGGCGTGCGGTTCGTCCCGACCGGCGGCGTCGGCCCCGGCAACCTCGACCAGTACCTGGCGCTGCCGTGCGTCGCCGCGGTCGGTGGCTCCTGGATGGTGCCGCGCGACCGGGTGCGCGCCGGCGACCTCGACGGGGTGCGGACGCTCGTCGCCGACGCCGTCGCGCTCGCCACCCGCCTGCGCCCTTGACCGCCCGCCCCGCCCGCCCGCCCTCGCCCGCTCGCCCCGAAGGAGCGCACCCATGCCCCTGCAGATCCGCCCCGCCGCCGAGTGCCGCTACGACGCCGTCTCCCTCGGCGAGGTGATGCTCCGCCTCGACCCCGGCGAGGGCCGCATCCGCACGGCCCGGCAGTTCCGCGCCTGGGAGGGCGGCGGCGAGTACAACGTCGCCCGCGGCCTGCGCCGGGCGTTCGGCCTGCGCACCGCGGTCGTCACGGCGCTCGCGGACAACGAGGTCGGCCGCCTGGTCGAGGACCTCATCCTCCAGGGCGGGGTCGACACGTCGTTCCTGCGCTGGCTGCCGTACGACGGCATCGGCCGCGACGTCCGCAACGGCCTGAACTTCACCGAGCGCGGGTTCGGGGTGCGCGGCGCCGTGGGCGTCAGCGACCGCGGGCACACGGCCGCGTCGCGGCTCGCACCGGACGACGTCGACTGGGACCACCTGTTCGGGCACCTCGGGGTCCGGTGGCTGCACACCGGCGGCATCTACGCCGCGCTGTCCGAGACCGCCGCCGAGACCGTGGTCGCCGCCGTCACCGCCGCGCAGCGGTACGGGACCGTCGTGTCCTACGACCTCAACTACCGCCCCAGCCTGTGGCGCGCGACGGGCGGGACGGCCCGGGCGCAGGAGGTCAACCGGGAGATCGCCTTGCACGTCGACGTGATGATCGGGAACGAGGAGGACTTCACGGCGGCCCTCGGCTTCGAGGTCGAGGGGGTCGACGAGCAGATCTCCGAGATCGAGGTCGACTCGTTCGCCGCGATGATCGACCGGGTCGCCGCGGAGTTCGACAACTTCCGGGTCATCGCCACCACGCTCCGCACGGTCCGCAGCGCCACGGTCAACGACTGGGGCGCCATCGCCTGGTCGCGGGACGAGGGCCTGGTCCGGGCCACGCACCGCCCGGGTCTGGAGATCCTCGACCGGGTGGGCGGCGGGGACTCGTTCGCGTCGGGGCTCGCCGCGGGCCTGCTCGACGGGCAGCCGCTCGCCACCGCCGTCGAGTGGGGCGCCGCGCACGGCGCGCTCGCGATGACCACCCCGGGCGACACGACGATGGCCTCGAAGGCCGAGGTGCTCAAGCTCGCCGGCGGCGGCTCGGCCCGCGTCGACCGCTGATCCGCCGCGGGCAGCCCGGCACGGGAACGGCCCCGTCCCCCTCGCGACGAGGGGGACGGGGCCGTTCGGGTCGTACGGTCCCGCGGCTGCCGGTGCCGGCAGCCGCGGGGGAGGCGCGGCGTCAGCGCACGTCGTCGTCGACCCAGTCGAGGGTCTTCTGCACGGCCTTCTTCCACAGCCGGTACTGCCGGTCACGCTCGTCCGACTCCAGGTCGGGGGTCCAGCGCGCGCCCTCGGCCCAGTTGTCGCGCACGTCCTGCTCGCCGTTCCAGAACCCGACGGCGATGCCCGCGGCGTACGCGGCGCCGAGCGCGGTGGTCTCGGCGACCTTCGGCCGGATGACCGGCACGTCGAGGATGTCGGCCTGGAACTGCATGAGCAGGTTGTTGGCGGTCATGCCGCCGTCCACCTTGAGCTCGGTCAGGTCGACGCCGGAGTCCGCGTTCATCGCGTCGAGCACCTCGCGGGTCTGGAAGGCGGTGGCCTCCAGCGCCGCGCGGGCGATGTGGTTGCGGTTGACGTAGCGGGTGAGGCCGACGAGGGCGCCGCGGGCGTCCGAGCGCCAGTACGGGGCGAACAGGCCGGAGAACGCCGGCACGAAGTACGCGCCGCCGTTGTCCTCGACCTTGGACGCCAGGTACTCGATGTCCGGGGCGTCGGTGAACATGCCCAGGTTGTCGCGCAGCCACTGCACCAGGGAGCCGGTGACCGCGATCGAGCCCTCGAGCGCGTAGACCTGCGGGGCGTCGCCGATCTTGTAGGCGACGGTGGTGAGCAGGCCGTTCTTCGACTGGACGGGCTCGGTGCCGGTGTTCAGCAGCATGAAGTTGCCGGTGCCGTAGGTGTTCTTGGCCGTGCCGACCTCGAAGCACGCCTGGCCGAAGGTCGCCGCCTGCTGGTCGCCGAGGATGCCGGCGATCGGCACGCCCGGGACGAAGCCGCCCTTGCGGCCGTGGCCGTAGACCTCGGAGGAGGACCGGATCTCCGGGAGCATGGAGAGCGGCACGCCCATCTCCGCCGCGATCTCCTCGTTCCAGGTGAGCGAGTCGACGTTCATCAGCATCGTGCGGGACGCGTTGGTGACGTCCGTGACGTGCACGCCGCCGTCGACGCCGCCCGTCATGTTCCACAGCACCCAGGAGTCGGTGTTGCCGAACGCGAGCTCGCCGCGCTCCGCCTTCTCGCGGGCACCCTCGACGTTGTCGAGGATCCAGCGGATCTTCGGGCCGGAGAAGTAGGTCGCCAGCGGCAGGCCGACGCGCTCCTTGTAGCGCTCGGCGCCGCCGCCGAGGGCCGCGAGGTCGTCGCAGATCTTCTGGGTGCGGGTGTCCTGCCAGACGATCGCGTTGTAGACGGGCTGCCCGGTGGTCCGGTCCCAGACCACCGCGGTCTCGCGCTGGTTGGTGATGCCGACGGCGACGATGTCGGAGTAGGTCTTGTTCGCCCGGGAGAGGGCGACGCTGACGACCTCGCGGGTGTTGGTCCAGATCTCGTTGGGGTCGTGCTCGACCCAGCCGGCCTTGGGGAAGATCTGCTGGTGCTCGGTCTGGCCGACGGACACGATCTGGCCGCCGTGGTCGAAGATGATCGCCCGCGTCGAGGTGGTGCCCTGGTCGATCGCCATCACGTACTGCTCGGACATGGTGCTTCCTTCGCGTCGGTCTGACCCCGCCCGGGGGCGGGTGGCGGCACCGCGGGGGCGGCGCTGCCGGGGAACGGTGCGGCCTCCGGGCCGCGACGAGCGGGCCGCGACGAGGGGCGTCGCGGCGGAGGGGACGCCCGCCCGCGTGGCGGGCGGGCGTCCGCTCAGGGCAGGACGGTCAGGCGACCCAGCCGATGGACATGGCCAGGAGGCCGCCGAGGATGCCGCCGACCGCGGGGCCGAGCACCGGCACCCAGGCGTACGACCAGTCGGACGAGCCCTTGCCGCGGATCGGGAGCAGGGCGTGCGCGATGCGCGGGCCGAGGTCACGGGCCGGGTTGATGGCGTACCCCGTGGGGCCACCGAGGCTGGCGCCGATCGCGACCACGACGAGCGCGACGCCGAGCGGGCCGATCTGGGCGGGCGTGTTGCCGCTGATGACCACCCAGAACACCAGGACGAACGTGGCGACGACCTCGGTGAGGAAGTTCCAGCCGTAGGAGCGCAGCTCCGGGCCGGTCGAGAACACCGCGAGCTTGATGCCGGGGTCGGCGTCCTGGTCGAAGTGCTTCTTGTAGGTGAGGTAGGCCAGGGCCGCACCGACGGCGGCGCCGGCGAACTGCGCCGCGATGTACAGGAAGCCGTTGGCGGCGTTCACCTCGATGCCCGGGGCGAACTCGTCCTTGCCGGCCGCCCAGATGCCCAGCGTCACCGCGGGGTTGAGGTGCGCACCGGACTTGAAGGCCACGTAGACGGCGGTGAACACGCCGAGGCCCCACCCGAAGTTGATCAGCAGCCAGCCGCCGCCGAAACCCTTCGTCTTCGGGAGGATCACGTTGGCGACGACACCCGCACCCAGGAGGAGCAGGGTGGCGGTGCCGAGGAACTCGGAGAGCATCGCTTCTCCGATCGAGATGGACTCCACGGTCGACCTCTTTCTTGACGGACGTCGTTGTCTCGCAGGGTCCCGCCCGGTCGAGGACCGACCGGGCGGGGCGCGGCCGGGGGACCGCTAGGTGGTACTGATCATGTCCCTGCCGGACCGGCAGTGGCAGGGGTGTGGGGCGAGGAACCCGGCTTGGTGCCGGGCCGGACCGGGTCGGCGTCGAGCGGCAGGAGCGGCGCGAGGTCCTCCGCGGCGTCGCGCGCGGCCTGCGCGGCGGCGTCGTCCGTCTTCTCCGCGGCGGCCTGCTCGGCGGCGGCGCGCTGCCGGTAGGCGTCGATCTCCCGGGCCCGGGTGGCGTCGTCCCAGCCGAGCCGCGGCGCGATGATGTCCGCGATCGCGTCCAGCGCGCTCACGCCCTTGTCCGCCACCTCGTAGTTGAGGCGCGTGCGGTGCATGAGCACGTCGTCGAGGTGCAGGGCGCCCTCGTGCGTGACGGCGTAGGCGATCTCCGCACCGATGTACGCGGCCGCGCCGGGGACCGGCTGCCCGAGGGACGGGTCCTCGTCCACCATCTCGAGCAGCTCGCCGAGCAGGGAGCCGTACCGGTGCAGCAGGTGGTCCATGCGGCCCCGGTCCCAGCCGTACCGGCTACCGATGTCGCGGGCCTGGCGCTGCAGGACCTCGAGGCCCTCGGCGCCGACCAGCGGGATCTTGTGCGTGATCGAGGGCAGCGTGGTGGCGCGGGAGCCGATCGCGAAGTCGACGGCGTCCTTGGCCATGACGCGGTACGTGGTGAGCTTGCCGCCCGCGATGACCGTCAGGCCCGGGGTCGGCGAGGCCACGGTGTGCTCGCGGGACACCTTGGCGGACGAGGTGCCCTCCTTGGTGCCCGGCTGCAGCAGCGGGCGCAGGCCGGCCCAGGTGCCGATGACGTCCTCGCGGGTGATCGGCCGGGACAGCACCGCGTTGGCGTGGTCGATGACGTAGTCGATGTCCTCGCTGGTGGCGACCGGGTGCACGAGGTCCTGCTCGTACGGGGTGTCGGTCGTGCCGATCACCCAGTAGCGGGACCACGGGATCACGAACAGCACCGACTTCTCGGTCTGCAGGATGAGGCCGACGTTGCCGGCGATGCGGTCGCGCGGCACGACGATGTGGATGCCCTTGGAGGCGAGCACGCGGAGGCCGCCCTCGGTGCCCGCGAGCGACTCGGTCTGCTCGGTCCACACGCCCGTGGCGTTGATGACGTGCCGCGCCCGGACGGTCAGGCGCTCGCCGGTCTCGAGGTCGACGAGCTCGGCCCCGGTGACCGCGCCGCCCGAGGTGGTGGTGAGGCCGACGACCTGGGTGCGGGACGCCGCGTGCGCGCCGTAGGACGCGGCGGTGCGGATCAGGGTCGAGACCAGGCGGGCGTCGTCGACGTTCGCGTCCCAGTACTGGATCGCGCCGACCGCGGCGTCGTGGCGGAGGTCCGGGAACTTGCGCTCGAGGCCCTTGCGGGTGACGTGCTGGTGCAGCGGCATCGCGCGCTTGCGTCCGTTGACGCTGGCCAGCGTGTCGTACAGGGCGATGCCGGCACCGACGTACGCGCGCTCCCAGACCCGGTTCTCCAGCGGGTACAGGAACGGCACGGGCTTGACCAGGTGCGGGGCGAGGTCGCTGATGAGCAGGTCGCGCTCGGTGAGGGCCTCGCGCACGAGGTGGAAGTCGAGCATCTGCAGGTAGCGCAGGCCGCCGTGCACGAGCTTGCTCGACCGGCTGGAGGTGCCGGACGCCCAGTCCTGGGCGTCGATGACGGCGGTCGACAGGCCGCGGGTCACGGCGTCGAGCGCGATGCCGGCGCCGGTGACGCCGCCGCCGATGACGAGGACGTCGAGCTCCGGCCCGCCCTCCGTGGTCGCTCGCAGGGCCGCCAGCGCGTCGTCACGCAGGCGAGGGGTCAGTGCTGCGGTCCTCATGTCAGCTCCATCGCGGTCTTGCCTCCCGGCCGTCGGTGCCCTGGCCGCGGGCGCTCGTAGCCCCGCAGACTGGGACCTCGGTCCTGTCTGTTCGCTATCGTCGTCACGTCGCGAACAGACGCGCAACCGCAGTGCACGAATGTGCAGGGACCGAGGTCCCAGCACGAGCCCGACGAGGAGGTCGCGGACGATGACCGACCGGGAGCAGGACGTGCTGCGCGCGGCGTCCATGTACTACCTGCAGGACGTCAAGATGGACGTCATCGCGCGGCACCTGCACACCTCGCGGTCGACCGTCTCCCGGCTCCTGAAGCGGGCGCGGGAGACGGGCCTCGTCGAGATCACCCTCCGCCCGTCCAGCACCCGGGCGCCGAGCCTGGGCCGGTCCATCTCCGCCGCCTTCGGCATCGACACCTACGTCGTACCCGTCCCCGACTCCGGGGAGCCCGCCGACACCCTCGACCAGGTGGCCCGCGCGACCGCGCGCCTGCTGGCCTCGTGGTTCGACTCCGACATGATCCTCGGCGTCGCCTGGGGGACCACGCTGGCGGCGGTGTCCCGGCGGCTGCCGCCCAAGGCGACGCACGGCAGCGTCGTGGTCCAGCTGAACGGCGCGGCCAACACCCGGACCTCCGGCATCGAGTACGCCAGCGACCTGATCGCGTCGTTCGGCAGCGCGTTCGGGGCGACCGTGCACCACTTCCCGGTGCCCGCGTTCTTCGACTACCCGGAGACCAAGCAGGCCATGTGGCGCGAGCGGTCCGTGCGCCGCGTGCTGGACGAGCAGGCCCGGGCCGACATCGCGCTGTTCTCGGTCGGCTCGGTGACCGGGTCCGTGCCGAGCCACGTGTACTCCGCCGGCTACCTGGACGACGACGACGTCGAGCTGCTGCACGAGCAGTCGGTCGTCGGCGACGTGTGCACGGTGTTCCTGCGGGCGGACGGGTCGTGGCAGGACGTGCCGCTGAACGCCCGCGCGACGGGACCGTCGCCCGAGCAGCTCCGGCGCATCCCGCGGCGGCTGTGCGCGGTGGCGGGGGACAACAAGGCGGTGCCGCTGCTCGCGGCGCTGCGGGCGGGGACGATGACCGACCTGGTGGTCGACGAGCGGACGGCGGCCCGGCTGCTGGAGCTCGCGCGGGCCGGGTCGGGGGTGCGGGCGCGCGGGGGCGCCGGGGGCGCGACCGGCGGGACGGGGGCGCGCGCAACATCCCGGTGACGCGCGGCTGCTACCGTCCGCGCGCATGACGGCCCCCACCCCCGACGCGGCGCGTCCCGCCGCCCGGCCCGGGCGTCCGCGCGCCGCGGACTCCCGCGACACCCGGGGCGACGTGCTCGCCGCGGCGGCGGCCCTGTTCAGCAGCGTCGGGTACACGGCCACCTCGACCTACGCGATCGCCGAGCGCGCCGGGGTGAAGCAGGCGTCGATCTACCACCACTTCCGCGGCAAGGACGTCCTGCTGCGGACCCTGCTGCTCGACACCGTGCGCCCGTCCCTCGACCTGGCCGACGAGCTGCTGGACGCCCCGGGCGACCCGGCGGCCCGGCTCTGGGCCCTGTGCGACGCCGACGCCCGCTGGCTCGCCCACGGGCCGGTGAACATCGGCGGGCTCATGCAGCTGCCCGAGGTGGAGGGCGAGGCGTTCGCGGAGTTCCACGAGGAGCGGTCGCGGCTGCGCGCGCGGTACGACGCGCTGGTCGCCGCCGTCCTGGGGCGGCCCGAGTCCGGGCGGCCGGCGGAGGCGACGCTCGTGTTCGGGCTGGTCGAGACCGTGATCACGGCCCGGCGCTCCGGCGGCCAGGCCGGGGCCCGGGACGTGGCACCCCTCGTCGGCGACGCCGCGCTGCGGGTGCTCGGGCTCGACGACGCGGCGCTGCGCCGGGCGCGCGCGGGCGCGGCGGAGCTGGCGCCGGGCGTGCCGGAGCCCCCGGGCGACGCGCGGGCTGCGGCGGCGGGCTGAGCGCCGGCGTGGACCCGGCGGGCGTCGGCGCCGGTGCGCGTCGTAGGTTGAGGGCGTGACCGACCCCGCCGCGCCGTCGACCCCCGCCACCCCGCCCGACCAGCCCGGCTACCGGGTCCGACCCGCGCGCCCGGCCGACGTCCGCGGCATCCGCGACCTGGTGCAGCCGTACGCGGACGAGCGGATCCTGCTGGCCAAGGAGCTGGTCGGCTACTACGAGGCGATCCAGGAGTTCCAGGTCGCCGAGGCGCCGGACGGCACGCTCATCGGCTGCGGCGCGCTGCACGTCATGTGGCAGGACCTCGCGGAGATCCGGACGCTCGCCGTCGCGCGCGCGTGGCGGGGCCGGGGCGTGGGCCACGCGCTGCTCGAGGGGCTGACCGGGCGCGGGCGGGAGCTCGGCCTGAGCCGGCTGTTCTGCCTCACCTTCGAGGTGGACTTCTTCGCCGCGCACGGCTGGGGCACGATCGCCGGCCCCGCGGTGCCGCCCGAGGTGTACGCCGAGCTGCTGCGGTCCCACGACGACGGGGTCGCGGAGTTCCTCGACCTGGCCCGCGTGAAGCCGAACACCCTGGGCAACACCCGGATGATCGTCGACCTCTAGGCCCCCGCGGGGAGGCGGTAGCGCGGGCGCTCCGGGTCCTCGCCCGGGACCCGCTCGACCAGGCCGTCGACCAGGAGCCCGGCGAGGCAGCGGTCCCGCTGGACGTCGTCGGGCCAGACCGCCGCGACCGCCTCGACCGGCGCCGGCTCCAGCGCCTCGCGCAGCAGCGCCATGATCCGCCCGCGCACCTGCCGGTCGGTGCCGGCCCACTTCTGCGTGCGGCGCCGCAGGGCGTGCGCGTCGTCGGGCTTGCCGGCGAGCCGCCACGCGCACCGGTCGGCCACGGGGCACGCCTCGCACCGCGGCGCCCGGGCGGTGCACACCAGCGCGCCGAGCTCCATCGAGGCGGCCGCCCAGCGCGCGGCGCCGTCGTCCTCGGCGGGGACGAACGCCTCCGCCAGCCGGCGCTCCCCGACGGTCAGCGCCGGTGCCGGCAGCGCGGCGCCCTCGGCCACCCGCGCGAGCACCCGGCGCACGTTGGTGTCGAGCACGACGGACCGCAGCCCGAACGCGAACGCCCGCACCGCCGCCGCCGTGTAGGACCCGATCCCGGGCAGCGCGAGCAGGGCGTCCTCGTCGGACGGCACCACGCCGCCGTGCCGCTCGACGACCGCCCGGGCGCAGTCCTGCAGCCGCAGCGCACGCCGGGGGTAGCCGAGCCGGTCCCAGGCGCGCAGCACGTCGGCCGGGCTCGCGGCGGCGAGGTCGGCGGGCGTGGGCCAGCGGGTGGTCCACGCGCGCCAGGCGGGCTCGACGCGGACGACCGGCGTCTGCTGCAGCATCACCTCGCTGACCAGCACGCCCCACGGGGTCCGGTCGGGGTGCCGCCAGGGGAGGTCGCGGGCGTGCGCGCCGAACCAGTCGACGACGTCCGCGCGGATCCCGTCGGCGAGCGCGGGGTCCACGAGCGGCGCGTCGGGGGAGGGCGGGGGCACGGCGCACATCCTCACCCGCCGCGGCCGCGGGCGCCGAATCGCCTGGCCCACGCTTCCCGGCCCCGCCTACGCGGATCTGCGTGGGCCGCGCCGGAAGCCGTAGGCGGCCCGCCCGTGCCCGCCCGCCCGCGCCCGCCTGCCCGTGCCGGCCGGCCCTCCCGCCCGCTTGCCCGTGCCCCCCCGGGCCCCCGGCCCGCGTGTCCCTCCCGAGGTGACGGGGGGTGGGGGCTCGCCGCGTTAGCGTGGGCGGCAGATCGAGCGGAGGGACCGGGACATGGGCGTGCTGCGGCCGGAGGGCTCGCTGCCTGCGCGCGTGTACTGGATCCGGCGGGCCGTGGTCGTGCTGGTGCTCGTGCTGGTCGTGGTGCTCGCGGTGTTCGGCGTCCGGGCGCTGCTCGGCGGCGGGGGTGGCGACGACGCGGCCGCGCCCACCGACGGCGCGACGACCCCGGCACCCACCGAGGAGGAGACGACCGACGGCACCCCCGCGTGCGACCCGGGGGCGATCGGCCTCGAGATGTCCGCTGACGCGACGACCTACCCGGCGGGCGCGCTGCCGACCTTCACGATCCGCATCACCAACACCGGCGGCACGCCCTGCCTGCTCGACGCCGGCGACGCGCAGCGCCAGGTGCTCATCACCTCGGGCAGCGACCGCATCTGGGCCAGCACCGACTGCGCCAGCGGCGAGACCCTGCAGCTGCTGCTGGCGCCCGACCAGGCTGACGAGCGCCAGGTGCAGTGGGACCGCACCCGCTCCGTCGAGGGCTGCGCGCCCGACCAGCCGCAGGCGCAGCCGGGGACCTACCAGGCCGTGCTCGCGCTCGGCGGGGTCAGCACCCAGCCGGTGGTGTTCGGGCTGGAGTGACCCGCGGGGCGACCCGCCGGTCAGACGTGGCGCCGGTCAGACGTGGCGCCGGTCAGACGTGGCGCCGGTCCGACGTGGCGCCGGTCAGACGTAGCGCTCGAGGATGCTCGACTCCGCGAGCCGGGACAGGCCCTCGCGGACCGCGCGGGCGCGCTGCTCGCCGACGCCGTCCACCGCCATGAGGTCGTCGATGTTGGCGGCCAGCAGCTTCTGCAGGCCGCTGAAGTGCCCGACGAGCCGGTCGACGATCGCCGCGGGCAGGCGCGGGACCTTGGAGAGCAGCCGGTAGCCGCGCGGGCCGGTGGCGGCGTCCAGCATCTCGACGCCCGACGGCAGGCCGAGCTCGCGCGCGATGAGCGCGAGGTCGAGCAGCTCGGTCGAGTCGAGCGCGGACAGCGAGGCGGCGATGGCGTCGCCGTCGCGGCGGGAGGCGTCGAGGTAGTCGCGGATCACCAGCTCGCTGTCCGAGCCGATGCCGCCGGTGAGCTCGTCGAGCTGCAGCGACAGCAGGCGGCCGTCGGTGCCGAGCTCGACCACGTAGCCGGCGATCTCCTCCGAGATGCGGCGCACCATCTCCTGGCGCTGCACGACCACGCACACGTCGCGGACGGTGACGAGGTCCTCGATCTCGAGTGCCGAGAGCGTGCCGCTGACCTCGTCGAGCCGGGCCTTGTACCGCTCCAGCGTCGCGAGCGCCTGGTTGGCCCGGGACAGGATGGCGTCGGCGTTCTCCAGCACGTGCCGCTGCTCGCCGACGTACAGCGCGATGATCCGCATCGACGCGGACACCGAGATGACCGGCAGGCCGGTCTGCTTGGCGACGCGCTCGGCCGTGCGGTGCCGGGTGCCGGACTCGGACGTCGAGATGGTCGGGTCCGGGAGCAGCTGCACCGCGGCGCGCAGGATCCGGCGCGAGGCCGGGTCCATGACGATCGCGCCGTCCATCTTGGCGAGCTCGCGGAGCCGGGTGGCGGAGAACTCGACGTCGAGCTCGAACCCGCCGGAGCAGATGCTCTCGACCGTCGCGTCGTGCCCGAGCACGATGAGCGCGCCGGTGCGGCCGCGCAGGATGCGCTCCAGGCCGTCGCGCAGCTCGGTGCCGGGGGCGACCGCGGCGAGCGTGTGCCGCAGCAGGTCGTCGGGCGGCGTGGTGGTGGGCACGGCGCGATCCTACGGGCCGCCGGGGACACGCCGCGTGCGGTGCGCGCGGCGTGGACGTCGCGATTCGGTCACGGTGCGGTGCCGGGGGCTGTCGGTGGCGGCCGTTAGCGTGACGGCCGTGTCGACCACCACCTCCTCCCGGTCCGCCCGGCCCGCCTTCCGCTGCACCGAGTGCGGCTGGACGACGTCCAAGTGGGTGGGTCGGTGCGGCGAGTGCCAGACCTGGGGCTCGGTGTCGGAGGACACGGGCCCGGGCGGGGCGGCGCCGCGGACGGCGGTCATGGTGCCGCTGCGCGGGGCGGCCCGGCCGATCGCGGAGATCGACGTCGAGGCGGCGCGTGCGCTGCCGACCGGCGTGGGGGAGCTCGACCGGGTGCTGGGCGGCGGCCTGGTGCCGGGGGCCGTCGTGCTGCTCGCGGGGGAGCCGGGGGTCGGCAAGTCGACCCTGCTGCTCGACGTCGCCAGCCGCGCCGCGACCGGCGGGCGCACCGTGCTCTACGTGACCGGGGAGGAGTCCGCGGGCCAGGTGCGGCTGCGCGCCGAGCGGATCGGGGCGCTCGCGGACACGCTGCTGCTGACGGCCGAGACGGACCTCGGCACGATCCTCGGGCACCTCGCGCAGACCGAGCCGGACCTGCTCGTGCTCGACTCGGTGCAGACGGTCGCGTCGTCGGCCGTCGAGGGATCGCCGGGCGGCGTGGCGCAGGTGCGCGAGGTCGCCGCCGCGCTGATCTCCGCCGCCAAGGAGCGGTCGCTGCCGGTGCTGCTGGTCGGGCACGTCACCAAGGACGGCTCGGTCGCGGGGCCCCGGACGCTGGAGCACCTGGTCGACGTGGTGTGCCAGTTCGAGGGCGACCGGCACTCCCGCCTGCGGCTCCTGCGCGCGACCAAGAACCGGTTCGGCCCGACCGACGAGGTCGGCTGCTTCGACCTCACCGAGACGGGCATCGTCGGGCTGGCGGACCCGTCCGGGCTGTTCGTCTCGCACGAGCGGCACCACGTCCCGGGCACCTGCGTGACCGTGACGCTCGAGGGCCGGCGCCCGCTGGCCACCGAGGTGCAGGCGCTCGTCGCTCCGTCGATGCTGAGCAACCCCCGCCGGACGACGAGCGGGGTCGACGGCAGCCGGCTCGCGATGGTGCTCGCGGTGCTGCAGCGGCGCGCGGGACTCAAGGTCGGGGACCAGGACGTGTACGTGTCGACCGTCGGGGGCGCGCGCGTCGTCGAGCCGGCGGCCGACCTCGCGCTCGCGCTCGCGACCGTCAGCAGCCGGGAGAACGTGGCGCTGCCGCCGCGGCTCGTCGCGATCGGCGAGGTCGGGCTCGCGGGGGAGATCCGCCCGGTGACCGGGACGGCGCGCCGGCTCGCGGAGGCGGCGCGGCTCGGGTTCACGCACGCGGTGGTGCCGGCCGGGTCGCTGGAGAAGGGCCAGGCGCCGGAGGGGATGCGGGTCGCGCAGGCGGCCGACCTCGGCGAGGCGGTGCGGCTCACGCGCGCCGACACCGCGCGGGTGCAGGCGCGCGCCGAGGGCTGACACGCCGGGGACGCGTCCGCGGGGAGCAGCGCACGACGGTGCGCCCGGGTCGCGCGCTGACCGCCGGGCACTCGGCCCGGGTGACCCCCTTGCCGCCGGGCTGAACGCGCGTTTACTCTGCTGAACGTGCGTTCAGCGACGACCGACGACGACCTGACCGCCCGCGCCCGGATCCGGGACGCGGCGCTGCTGCGGTTCGCCCGCGACGGCTTCGGCGCCGGCCTGCGCGCCGTCGCCGCCGACGCAGGCGTGAGCCCGGCGCTGGTCATCCACCACTTCGGGTCCAAGGACGGCCTCCGGGCCGCCTGCGACGCGTACGTCCTGGACCGCATCCGGTCGCAGAAGGAGGCGTCGCTCACCACCGAGACGCCCCGCGAGTCGATGGCGCACCTGGCCGACCTCACGCAGTACGGGCCGGTGTTCGGCTACGTCGTCCGCAGCCTCGCGGCCGGCGGCGCGCTCGCGTCCCGGTTCGTCGAGGACATGGTCGCCGCGACGGCGGAGTACCTGGCGCTCGGGGTCGCGGCGGGCACCGTGAGCCCGTCCGTCGACCCGGCGGGCCGGGCCCGGTACCTGGTCGCCCAGAGCGTCGGGCTGCTGCAGCTCGCGCTCATCGACGCCGAGGCGGGCCGCGCGCCGTCGCCGACGCTCGAGCCCGTCGCCGCGTTCACCGCGCTGTCCCGCTGGGCGGTCGTCCCGGCGATGGAGATGCTGACCGAGCCGCTGCTCACCGACCACGACCTGCTGGCGGCGGCCCTCGACGAGCTCGCCCGGGAGGAACCATGACCAGCCACCCGACCACCTCCGCCGCCGTCGAGGTCCGCGGCCTCGTCAAGGCGTTCGGCCGCCGACGGGCGCTCGACGGGCTCGACCTGACCGTGCGCCAGGGGGAGGTGCACGGCTTCCTCGGCCCGAACGGCGCCGGGAAGTCGACGACCATCCGGGTGCTGCTCGGCATGCTGCGCGCCGACGCGGGGGAGGCCCGGGTGCTCGGCGCCGACCCGTGGCGGGACGCCGTCGCGCTGCACCACCACCTGGCGTACGTGCCGGGGGAGGTCGACCTGTGGCCCAACCTGACCGGCGGCGAGGCGATCGACCTGCTCGGCCGGCTGCGGGGCGGTCTCGACCCCCGGCGGCGGGACGATCTCGTCGGGCGGTTCGAGCTCGACCCCACCGTGCGGGTGCGGGCGTACTCCAAGGGCAACCGGCAGAAGGTCGCGCTGGTCGCCGCGCTCGCCGCCGACGTCCCGCTTCTGGTCCTCGACGAGCCGACGAGCGGGCTGGACCCCCTGATGGAGGCCGAGTTCCAGCGGTGCATCCGCGAGGCCGCCGGGGACGGCCGCACGGTGCTGCTGTCCAGCCACATCCTCGCGGAGGTGGAGGCGCTCTGCGAGCGGGTCACGATCATCCGCGCCGGCCGCGCCGTGCGGTCGGGCACGCTCGACGAGCTCCGCGGGCTGACCCGGACCGCGGTCGTCGTCTCGCTGCGGGACCCCGACGCCGCGCTCGCCGCCCTGCAGGGCGCGCCGGGCGTGCACGACCCCGCGCACGTCGACGGGCACGTCCGGCTCGGCGTCGACGCCGAGGCGCTGGACGACGTGCTGGCGCTGCTGCCGCGGTTCGGGGTCCGGGGCGTCACCGCGCACCCGCCGACGCTCGAGGACCTGTTCCTCCGGGAGTACGGCGAGACCGTCGGGAGCCCGCGGTGACCGCCGTGGCCGCGCCCGCCGCCCGCCCCGCGGCACCGGTGTCCCGAAGCGCGACGGACCGCTGGGCCGGCACCGGCGCGCTGGTCCGGGTGGCGCTGCGGGTCGAGCGGGTGCGGCTGCCCGTGTGGCTGGTCGCCGTCGCCGGGCCGACCGCCGTGTCCGCGTCGTCGGAGGCGGACCTGTTCCCGACGCCCGAGTCCCGCGCGGCGCGCGCGGAGCTCATGCGGTCGCCGGCGGCGACCGCGCTCGGCGGTCCGGGGTACGGGCACGACGACTACACGATCGGCGCGATGGTCGCGAACGAGCTCGGCGCCTGGGTCGCGCTCGCGCTCGCGATCATGTCGGTGCTGCTCGTGGTGCGGCACCTGCGCGGGGCGGAGGAGTCGGGACTGCTCGAGGTGGTCCGCTCGACGCCGGTGGGGCGGGACGCGCCGGTGCTCGCGGCGGTCGTCGTCGTGACGGTCGCGGACCTCGCGATCGGGCTCGCGCTCGCCGCCGCGCTGGTCGGCACTGGCTTGCCGGCCGCCGGGGCGCTGGCCTTCGGGCTGGGCTGCGGCCTGGTCGGGCTCACGTTCGGCGCGACCGCCGCGGTGGCCGCCCAGCTCGTCACGCACGCCCGGACGGCCTCGATGCTGGGGACGGCCGCGATCGGCGCGGGGTTCGTGCTGCGCGCCGCCGGGGACGTCCGCGCCCCGGAGAGCGGCAGCGTGCTGAGCTGGCTGTCCCCGTTCGGCTGGTCGCAGGCGACCCGCGCCTGGGTCGACGAGCGCTGGTGGCCGCTCGCGCTGCCGGTGCTCGCCTCGGCCGCCGCGTTCGGGGTCGCGGCGCTGCTGGCGGAGCGGCGCGACCTCGGCGACGGCCTGCTGCCCGAGCGCCCCGGCCGCGCGCACGCCTCGCCTCGGCTGACGGGGGTCGCGGCCGTCACGCTGCGCCGGCTCGCCGGGGCGCTCACGGGCTGGGCCGTCGGGGTGGCCGCGATCTGCGGGCTCGTCGGGGTGCTGGCCCGCGAGGTCGTGCAGTTCATCGAGGACGAGCCCGCCCTCGGCGCGTTCTTCGGCGAGGGGTCGGCCGCGGCGGCGGACGCGGCGCTGGCCCGGTACCTGCTCGTGGCGGTGGCGCTGGCCGCGGCGGCGGGCGTCCAGGGGGTCGGGGCGGTGCGCGCGGAGGAGGCGGCTGGGCGCGCCGCGCACGTGCTCGCGGGACCGGTGGGCCGGGCCCGGTGGCTCGGGGCGCAGCTCGCGGTCGTGCTCGGCGCGGTGATGGCCATGGTGCTGCTCGGCGGGCTGGTCATGGGCCTGACGGCGGCGAGCACCCTCGACGACCCCGCGCTGGTGCCCCGGCTGCTCGGCGCGGCGCTCGCGCAGGTGCCCGCGCTGCTGGCGGTGACCGGCGCGGCGGTGCTCGTCCTGGGGGTCGCGCCCCGCGCGTTCGGGCTGGCGTGGGCGTACCTCGGCTACGTCGCGCTGACCGCGATGCTCGGCGGGGTGCTCCCCGACGGCAGCGACGTCGCGTCCCCGCTCCGGTACACGCCGGGGATGCCCGCCGAGCCGATGGACTGGCCCGCGGTGCTCGTCCTCGCGGCGGTCGCGGTGCTCCTGGTCGGCGGGGGCGTGCTGGCGTTCCGGCGGCGGGACCTGCTCGCCTGAGGGGCGCGCGCCCGCCCGCGCCGGTCCGCCGGGAGCCGCCGCCCGGCCGCTAGGCTGCCGCGGGACCTCCGGGCCGGCGCGCTGACGCGGCCGCGCCCGACCGGAAGGCGGCAGGGAGTTCGTGCATGAGTGACACCGACGGGCGCTTCGCGCGCCGGGAGACCGGCACGCCGGCGCCGGGCGTCGGGCGGTTCGGGGACGACCGGCCGCAGTGGCCGAGCCTGCGAGGCGACACGGGCGGGGCCGCCGGGGCGGGTGCACCGTCGGCTCCGGCGACGGCCTCGGGTGCGACGACCCCGGCGGCTCCGGCGACGGCCTCGGGTGCGACGACCCCGTCGGTGCCGGTGGCGCCCGCCGCCCCCGCCGCGCCCGCGGCCCCCGCCGCTCCTGCCGCCGCGTGGACCCCCGCGGGCATGCCCGCCGACCCGACCCCCGGCGACGTCCCGCCGCCCACCCGGCGCAGCCGGCGGTTCGCCGCCGCGGACGACGCCGCCCCGTCGCAGCCGGTCGACCCCGCCGAGCGGACCGCGGCCCTCGCCCGTGCCGACGCCGCGCTCCAGGCCGGCGAGGCCCAGGCCCGCACCGCGGCCCTGGCGCGCGCGGACGCGGCCCTGCACGTCGCGGGAGCGGGCGGCGCGGCCGACGCAGGCCCGGGCGGCGACGACCCGGACGGGCCCGACGCCACGACGCCCGCCCGTGGCCGGCGCCGGTGGGTCGTCGTCGGTGCGGTCGCCGCCGCGGTGCTCGTGCTCGGCGGCGCGGGTGCGGCCTGGTTCCTGACGCGCGACGACGCCGGCGGCACGGCTGCCGCCCCGCCGGACGTGGTGCTGCCGTCGCCCACCGCGTCGGTCGCCCCGACGGCCCGCGCGGCGACCACGGCGTTCGCGAGCGCGCTGCCCACCACGCTGCTGCAGTACGCGCTGGCGTCCTCCGCCGACGACGAGGCCTGGCTCGCCCAGGGCGCCGTCGAGGCCTACGCCGAGACGTACACCGACGGGGCCGACGGCACCGTCACAGTGCAGGCAGGCCAGTGGGAGACGCCCGAGGAGGCCGCCGCGGCGCTCGCGGCGGTCACGGCGACGCTCCCGGCGGCGGCGGACGCAGCGACCGGTGAGGCCACCGACGGCGCCTCCGCCGACCCGACCGCCGCGGCGGGGCCGGCCGTGCTGCTGCAGGGCGAGGTCCTCGTCGGCGGTGCACCCACCGGCACGGTCACGGTCGTCGACGCGGGGGACGGCACCGGCGTCGCGGCGTGGAGCAACGGCACCACGGTGTTCGTCGTCCGGGGACCGGCCGCTGACATCCGCAACCTGTACGCCGCCTACCCCCTCTGACCCGCGCGAACCGCCCGGCGCGGCCCTGCGGGACCGCCCCGCGCGCCGCGAGGCCGCCTTCGCGCGCCCGCCGAGCGAGCAGCCGACACGTCGAGCGAGTAGTCGGCGACTGCTCGCTCGACGCGTCGGTGACCCCGTCGCCACGGAGTCCCGGTCCGCGGTCCCGCCGGGCGGCGGCGCGGTCCGTGGGGTAGACCGGAGGTCGGCGGCCCGACGGCGCGACCGCCCCACGCCCGCCGCCACCCCGCGGCGCGCCCCGCAGGCGCCGTGCCCCCCCGGCCGGCGCCGCCCGACCGAGGAGGACCATGGCACGCATCGGCACCACCGACCTGGACGTCCTGCCGCTGAACCTGGGCGGCAACGTGTTCGGCTGGACCGCGGACGAGCAGGCCTCGTTCGCCGTCCTGGACGCGTTCGCCGAGGCCGGCGGCAGCTTCGTCGACACCGCGGACGTCTACTCCGAGTGGGGCGACGGCCACGAGGGCGGCGAGTCCGAGGCGACGATCGGGCGCTGGATGGCCGCGCGCGGCAACCGCGCGGACGTGGTCGTCGCGACGAAGGTCGGCAAGCTCAGCACCCGCCGCGGCACCTCCCGGGCGGTCGTCCGGGCCGCGATCGACGACTCGCTGAAGCGGCTCGGCACGGACTACGTCGACCTCTACTACGCGCACGAGGACGACCAGGACACCCCGCTCGAGGAGACCGTCGCGGCGCTGGGCGAGGTGGTCGCGGACGGCAAGGCCCGGTACGTCGCGGCGTCGAACTTCTCGCCCGAGCGGCTGGCCGAGGCGCTGCGGATCGCCGACGAGCTCGGGGTCGCCCGGTTCGTCGCCCTGCAGCCGCACTACAACCTGGTGCACCGCGGCGCCTACGAGGGCCCGCTGCAGGAGCTCGCCGTCCGCGAGGGCCTCGGCGTGCTGCCGTACTCCTCGCTGGCGAGCGGCTTCCTCACCGGCAAGTACCGCGACGGGTCGCCCGCCGTGGACAGCCCGCGCGCCGGATCGGCCGGGCGCTACCTGGACGACCGCGGCCGCCGGGTGCTGGCCGCCCTCGACGCGGTCGCCGCCGCGCACGGCACGTCGGTCACCGCCGTGAGCCTGGCGTGGCTGCGGGTGCAGCCGGGCGTGGTCGCGCCGATCGCGAGCGCGCGCTCGGTCGAGCAGCTCCCCGACCTGCTCGCCGGCGCGACGCTGGAGCTCGCGGACGACGAGATCACGGCCCTGTCGGACGCCTCGGCCTGACCAGGGCGCCGACCACCTCCGCGACGGGAGGATCCACTCGCACCGGAACACCCGGGCGTGCCCGTGCGAGTGGATCCCTCCGCACGCCGGAGCGGGGGCGCCGGGGCCCCGCCGCGCGCCTCAGCCGCCCGCCGAGGCCCCGGCGGCGCCCGCGGGCAGCGCGTCCGGGGCGGTCGCGAGCGGGAGGCGCACCGTGAACGTGGTCGCCCCGGGGGTGCCGTCGACGTCGATCGTGCCGCCGTGCGCCGTGACCACCGCGTGCACGATCGCCAGCCCGAGGCCCGTCGACCCCGCGGCGCGGTTCCGGGAGGCGTCGCCACGGGCGAACCGCTCGAACAGCCGCGACCGCAGCGGCTCGGCGATGCCGGGGCCGTCGTCCCGGACCCGCAGCACCGCGCGGTCGCCCTCCCGCGCGACGGCCACCACCACGGTCGTGCCGGCCGGGGTGTGCACGCGGGCGTTCGACAGCAGGTTGACCAGGACCTGCCGGAGCCGGTGCTCGTCCCCGACCACCAGCGCGGGCTCCGCCCCGTCGTCGTCCGCCCCGTCGGGTCCGGCGTCTTCGCTGTGCAGCGCGCCGAGGTCCAGCCGCCAGGCGTGGTCGGGGCCCGCCGCGTGCGCGTCGGCGACCGCGTCGACCGCGAGCGCGGCGAGGTCCACCTCCTCGAGGTCGAGGTCCCGCCCGGCGTCCAGCCGCGCGAGCAGCAGCATGTCCTCGACCAGCGTGGTCATCCGGCGAGCCTCCGACTCGACGCGGCCCATCGCCCGCACGACGTCGTCGGGCAGGTCGCCCGGCAGCCGCTGCACGAGCTCGGCGTAGCCGCGGATCGACGCCAGCGGGGTGCGCAGCTCGTGGCTGGCGTCGGCGACGAACCGGCGCACCTGCGTCTCGGACTCGTGCCGGGCGGTCAGCGCGGACTCGACGTGGCCGAGCATCCGGTTGAGCGCCGAGCCCACCTGGCCGACCTCCGTGGCCGGGTCGGTGTCCTCGTCCGGCACCCGCTCCCGGATGTCGACCTCCCCGCGGGACAGCGGCATCTCGGACACCCGGGTCGCGGTCGCGGCGACCCGGTCCAGGGGGCGCAGCTCCCGGCGCACCAGCACGGTGGCGATCGCGGCGGCGACCAGCAGACCGAGCACGGCGACGACGACCTCGACCACGACGTAGTCGTCGACGGTGGACGTGATCCCCGCCAGCGGGACGGCGGTGACCGAGGTGCTGCCGTTGTCGGACTCGACGGCGATCGCGCGGTAGCTGCCCAGGTCCGGGAGCTCCACCGTGCCGGGGTCCTGGTCCGGCTCGACCGCGAGCAGCGCGGCCAGCTGCTCGTCGGTCAGGCCCTGCACGTCGCCGGAGGCGTCCAGGTAGCCGGCGACCGGCGTACCGTCCGCGGTCTCGAACACGCTCACCGTGCCGACGTCCTGGCCCGGCAGCCCGAACGCGGGCGGGATGCTGCCGCCGCCCTGCTGCCCGTCGCCGGCCTGCGACCCGGCACCGGACCCCGACCCGTCGTCGGCCCCCGCCGTCGGCGCCCCGGACGGCAGCTGCCCCGGCGCCGCCCCCCGGTCCAGCCGGTCGGGCGCGGCCGCGGCCCGGCGGCTCGCGTCCTCCAGCCGCTGGTCGACCTGCGTCATCAGGGAGCTGCGGAGCGCGAGCGTCGACACCAGGCCCATGACGGCGGCGACGGTCGCCAGCAGCGCGACGACGACCGCCACCAGCCGCCGGCGCAGCGTCCACCGGGACCGCGGGGGCCGGGCGGCCGTCACGCCGCGGGCTTGAGCACGTACCCGACGCCGCGCAGGGTGTGCAGCATCGGCGTCCGGCCCTTGTCGATCTTCCGGCGCAGGTAGGAGACGTACAGCTCGACGATGTTGGCCTGGCCGCCGAAGTCGTACTGCCAGACGCGGTCGAGGATCTGCGCCTTCGACAGCACGCGCTTGGGGTTGCGCATGAAGTAGCGGAGCAGCTCGAACTCGGTCGCGGTCAGCCGGATGTCGTCGCCGCCGCGGCTGACCTCGTGCGAGTCCTCGTCCATCCGCAGGTCGCCGACGACCAGCACGGCCTCCTCGCGCTCCGAGACGGCGCCGGCGCGGCGCAGCAGGGCGCGCAGCCGGGCGACGACCTCCTCCAGGCTGAACGGCTTGGTGACGTAGTCGTCGCCGCCCGCGGTCAGGCCGGCGATCCGGTCCTCGACGGCGTCCTTCGCGGTGAGGAAAAGGACCGGGACGTGCGGGTGGGTGGCGCGGATGCGGCGCAGCACCTCCAGCCCCGACAGGTCGGGGAGCATGACGTCGAGCAGGATCACGTCCGGCTCGAGCGACCGGGCCTGCTTGATGGCGGCCTGGCCCGTGAGGGCGTGCTCGACCTGCCAGCCCTCGTACCGGAGCGCGGTGGAGAGCAGCTCGGCCAGGGTGGCCTCGTCGTCGACGACGAGGGCCCGCACCGGCTGGCCGTCCGGGCGGGTGAGGGCGTCGCGCTGGAGCGTGGAGGTGGTCATGGCACGAGCATGGCCGCGCGACCTGGGGCGCCCCTGACGTCGACCTGTGGGAACCCTGTGAGCCGCTCAGGTGCGCGCCGGGTGGCCGGTCAGTCGCGCTCGATCACGGACAGCACGTTCCCCGACGGGTCGGTGAACCAGGCGATCAGCGGGCCGCCGCCCCGGAACACCCCGTCCTCGTCCGTCTGCGTCGGCGCGCCCTCGTACCGCTCGAACCGCACGCCGCGGCCGCGCAGCTCCGCCACGGCGGCGGGCACGTCCTCGACCGGGAAGTTCAGCACCGTGAACGAGGCGGGCACGTGCGCCTCGCCCTTGGGGTAGAGCAGCACGTCCCGGCCCGCGAGGTGCAGGAGCAGCATCCCGTCCCGCTCCTCGGCGTCGAGGCCGAGCACGTCGGCGTAGAAGGCGCGGGCGGCGGGCACGTCCGCCACCGAGTAGCCGCTGAAGGACTCGCGGAGGTCGAGCATGACGGACTCCCTCGTCGTCGTGGGCCCGGGCGGCGGGCGCGCGGCCGCGTGGGCCGGGTGCGCCCAGCGTGCACCCGGGACGGCGTCCCCGGGAAGACGCCCGGCCCGACCGGACACGACCGGCCCCGCCCCGCGCACGCCCCTCGCCGACTCGGTGGAGGATTCGTGTGCGGCCCCGGCGCCGCCCGGACCGCGGCGACCCGCTCGCCTACCGTGGTGCCCATGCCCCGCCCGACCTCCGCCCCGGCGACCCCCTGGCGCGCCCCCGAGGCCGCCGACGGGGGACCGGGCCGCGTCGACCCGCCGGTCCGCTGGCGCACCCCCGCCGGCACCGCGCGCCGGGTCGCGTCGGCCCTGCTGGTGGCGCTGGTCGCCGTCGTGGGCATCGGCGTGACGTGGCGGGTGTTCGTCGGGACCGAGCAGGGGCAGGCGGTCGACCAGGCGTCGCTGGACGGCGCCCACATCGGCCAGAACCGGCTCTGGGAGGTCGCCGAGCCGGTGCTGGACGTGGTCTCGGTCGGGTTCATCGCGGCGGCGATCGTCGCGTGCGCGGTGATCGCGTTCGTCCGGCGCCGCTGGGGCCTCGCGCTGGTCGCCGCGGGCGTGCTGGCCGGGGCGAACGTCTCGACCCGCGTCCTCAAGCACTGGGTGCTCGACCGGCCGGACCTCGGCTACGGCCCCGACTTCAACACGCTGCCCAGCGGGCACACGACGGCGGCGGCCTCGGTCGCCGCGGCGGTGCTGCTCGTCGTGCCGCCGCGCGCCCGGCCCTGGGCCGCTGTGCTCGGCGGCGCCTACGCGGGGGCCACGGGCGTCAGCACGCTCGTCGGCCAGTGGCACCGGCCGTCGGACGTCGTGGCGGGCCTGCTGGTCGTGCTGGCGTGGGGCGCGCTCGCGTGCGCGGTGCTGGCGCTCGGCGTCGACACCGCCACGGACCGCCGCCCGCCGACGGCCGCCCTGCGCACGGTCCCGCGCGCCGGCCGCCCCGCCCGCGGGGACGGTCCCGGCACCGCCGTGGCGGCCTGGCTGCTCGCCGCGGTCACGGCCCTCGCCGGGGGCGCAGCCGCGGTCGCGCTGCGCCGCACCTGGCTGTCCGACGACCCGGTCGGGTCCACGGCCGCGCTGCTGACGTCGTACGGTGGCGGGGCGCTGGGCATCGTCGCGGTCGCGGCCGCGTCGTCCGGCGCGCTGCTGGTGCTGCGCCGGTCCGCCACCTCGGGGTCGGACCGGGTGGGACCGACGTCGTAGAGTTCCCCCGCACCGGCGGTGGCATGCTGTCGCCGCCCGCACGCCCGGCACCACGGGTCGGCAGTCCGAAGGAAGCAGGAGCGCATGTCCGCAGGTCGCAAGCTGGTCATCGTGGAGTCGCCCGCCAAGGCGCGCACGATCGCCGGGTACCTCGGCGACGGCTTCGACGTCGAGGCCAGCGTCGGTCACATCCGTGACCTGCC
Source organism: Cellulomonas sp. GbtcB1 (assembly GCF_019091725.1). NCBI lineage: Bacteria > Bacillati > Actinomycetota > Actinomycetes > Micrococcales > Cellulomonadaceae > Cellulomonas > Cellulomonas sp. GbtcB1. The sequence goes on from NZ_JAGXJG010000006.1 coordinate 43,042, forward strand.
GCAGCCCAGCGAGCTGCCCGCGGAGATGAAGAAGGGCCCGTTCGGCAAGTTCGCGGTCGACGTCGACAACGGCTTCGCGCCGTACTACGTCGTCGACTCGGACAAGAAGAAGAAGGTCACGGAGCTCAAGCGGCTGCTCAAGGACGCCGACGAGCTCTACCTCGCCACCGACGAGGACCGCGAGGGCGAGGCCATCGCGTGGCACCTGCTGCAGGAGCTCAAGCCCAAGGTGCCGGTCAAGCGGATGGTGTTCCACGAGATCACCCGCGAGGCCATCACCCGCGCGCTGGAGAACACCCGCGAGCTCGACGACCGCCTGGTGGACGCGCAGGAGACCCGGCGCATCCTCGACCGGCTGTACGGATACGAGGTCAGCCCGGTCCTGTGGCGCAAGGTCCGCCAGGGCCTGTCCGCCGGCCGCGTGCAGTCCGTGGCGACCCGCCTGGTGGTCGAGCGCGAGCGCGAGCGCATGGCGTTCCGCGCCGCGGACTACTGGGACCTGACCGCGACGTTCGCGGTGGCCGACGCCGACGAGCCGTCGTTCGGCGCCCGCCTGGTGCAGCTCGGCGAGCGGCGCGTGGCAGCGGGCCGCGACTTCGGCGACGACGGCGTGCTCAAGGGCTCCGGCGCGTCCCGCCCGGTGCACCTGGACGAGGGCGCCGCGCAGGCCTGGGTGTCCGCGCTGGACGGCGCCGGGTACGCGGTGCGCTCGCTGGAGACCAAGCCGTATACCCGCCGCCCGGCGGCGCCGTTCACGACGTCGACGCTGCAGCAGGAGGCCAGCCGCAAGCTGCGCATGTCCTCCCGGCAGACGATGCGCACCGCGCAGACGCTGTACGAGAACGGCTACATCACCTACATGCGGACCGACTCGCCCAACCTGAGCACGCAGGCGATCGACGCCGCGCGCCGCCAGGCGTCGGAGCTCTACGGCGCGGACCACGTCCCCGACGCCCCGCGCGTCTACGCGTCCAAGAGCAAGGGCGCGCAGGAGGCGCACGAGGCGATCCGCCCCGCCGGTGACAACTTCCGCACCCCCGCCCAGGTGGCGCGCGAGCTGTCCGGCGACCAGTTCCGGCTGTACGAGCTCATCTGGAAGCGCACCGTCGCCTCGCAGATGGCCGACGCCCGCGGCTCGACCGCCTCGGTGCGGATCGCCGCGACGGTGCCCGCCCCGGAGCTGCCCGCCGGCAGCACCGCGGCCCACGCCACGACCGCCGGAGCGCCGACCGACGCGCTGTTCGCCGCGTCCGGCACCGTCATCACGTTCCGCGGCTTCCTCGCCGCGTACGAGGAGGGCCGGGACGTCGACCGATACGCCTCGGACGCCGAGGGCAAGGCCGCCGAGGGCGCCAAGGAGACCCGGCTGCCGCAGATGGCCGAGGGCGACCCGGTCACGGAGTCGGACCTCACGGCCGACGGCCACCGCACGTCCCCGCCGCCGCGCTACACGGAGGCGAGCCTGGTCAAGGCGCTGGAGGAGCGCGGCATCGGCCGCCCGTCGACCTACGCCGCGACGATCTCGGTCATCCAGGACCGCGGCTACGTGACCAGCCGCGGCCAGGCGCTGGTGCCGAGCTGGCTCGCGTTCGCCGTCACCCGGCTGCTGGAGGAGAACTTCGACCGGCTCGTCGACTACGACTTCACCGCCTCCATGGAGGAGGACCTCGACGCCATCGCCGCGGGGCAGAAGGACCGCGTCGACTGGCTGACCCGGTTCTACTTCGGATCCGAGGCGGCCGAGGGTCCCGACGGGGACGGCCTGCGCGAGCTCGTCGCGAACCTCGGCGAGATCGACGCCCGCGAGGTCAACTCGATCGAGATCGGCGACGGGCTCACGCTGCGCGTCGGCCGGTACGGGCCGTACATCGAGGAGTCGGGAGGCGAGCCCGGCCCGGACGGCAACCCGCGCCGCGCGTCTGTGCCGGACGACCTGGCGCCCGACGAGCTGACGGCCGAGAAGGCCCGCGAGCTGCTGGAGACCCAGCCCGAGGGCGACCTCGTGCTCGGCACCGACCCGACGACGGGCACGACGATCGTCGCCAAGAACGGCCGGTACGGTCCGTACGTCACGGAGCTGCTGCCCGAGCCCGAGCTCGACCCGGGCCTGTCGGCGGCGGCGAAGAAGCGCGCGCTCGCGGCGGCCCCGAAGCCGCGCACCGGCTCGCTGCTGAAGTCGCAGTCGCTGCAGACGATCACGCTCGACGAGGCGCTGCAGCTGCTCAGCCTGCCGCGCGTCGTGGGCACGGACCCGGAGACGGGCGCCGAGATCACCGCGCAGAACGGCCGCTACGGCCCGTACCTCAAGAAGGGCACGGACTCCCGCACGCTGCCGTCGGAGGAGGCGATCTTCACCACGACGCTGGAGGAGGCGCTGGCCATCTACGCGCAGCCCAAGCGGGGCCGCGGGGCGACCGCGACGCCGCCGCTGCGCGAGCTCGGCGAGGACCCGACGTCGGGCAAGCCGATCGTGGTGAAGGACGGCCGGTTCGGCGCGTACGTCACCGACGGCGAGACCAACCGGACCCTGCCGCGCGACACGACGCCCGAGTCGATCACCCGCGAGCAGGCCGTCGAGCTGCTGGCGGAGAAGCGCGCGTCGGCGCCCAAGAAGAAGCCGGCCGCCAAGAAGGCCGCGGCGCCCCGCAAGAAGGCGGCCGCCAAGAAGTAGGGGCCTCAGACCTCGAGCACGACCCAGCCGGGCCCCGGGACGTCCACGGACGCGCCGGGGCCCGGTCGCGTCCCGGGTGCGACGGCTGGGTCAGCGTGTGCCGCCACCGAGGCACCGGCCGGCACCGCGAGCGACCACGGCGCGGCGTCCAGGTTGAGCGCGACCAGCAGCGCGGCGCCGGAGCCGTCGGACGCCCGCGCCTCGTAGGCCAGCCGGGTGTTCGTCACCTCGACCACCCGGGTGCGCGCGGTGTGCAGCCACGGGTGCCGGCGGCGCAGCCCGAGCAGGGCGGCGTGCCGGTCGTGCGTGGCCCGGCCGTCCGGCGCGACGTCGGGGCCGGCGAGGTCGGCCGGCGTCGGCGGGTACGGCGGGCGGACCTCGTCGTCGCCGCCCGCGCGGTCCTCCTTGACCCCGCGGTAGGCCTGCTCGTCGCCGTAGTAGACGGCCGGGGTGCCGCCGACCGTGGCGAGCACGACCAGCGCGAGGCCCGCGAGCGTCGCGTCGCCGACCCGGCTGGTGATCCGGGTGACGTCGTGGTTGCCGACGAACGTGTACGGCACGAAGTGGTCGAGGAAGCCGTCGTGCCGGCCGAGCGTCCACACGAGCTCGTGGAAGTTGCGCTCGGCGATCGACGACCAGGTCGCCTTCCACAGCTCGTACTGGGTGACCGCGTCCAGCCCGGACTCCGCGACGAACGCCGGGTAGTCGCCGTGGATCACCTCGCCCACCAGGTAGGCGTCCGGGTGCACGGCGCGCACCCGCTCGGTCACCCGCGCCCAGAACTCGGTCGGCACGGCGTACGCCGCGTCCAGCCGCCACCCGTCCGCGCCCGCGTCGAGCCAGTGCGTCATGACGTCGGCGACCAGGTCGACGACCCGCGGCTCGTCGTGGTTCAGCGTGACGAGCGAGCGGTGCCCCTCGAAGCAGTCCCAGTCGGGGCCGTCGTCGGTCCAGCGGATCCGGAACAGGTCGGCCTCGGGGGAGCCGGGTCCGGCGGCCAGCGCGGCGCGGAACAGCGGGTGCCCGTCGCCGACGTGGTTGAACACCCCGTCCAGCAGCACCCGCACGCCGCGCCCGCGGGCCGCCGCGAGCAGCCGGTCCAGGTCCGCGCGGTCACCCAGGCGCGGGTCGACCCGGTAGTGGTCGACGGTGTCGTAGCCGTGCGTGCCCGACGCGAACACCGGGCCGAGCGCCAGGCCGTTGAGGCCGAGGTCGACCAGGTAGTCGAGCCAGCGTTCGAGGTGCCCGAGCCGGTGGGTCACCGGGGCCGCGGGATCCAGGGCGCGCTCGGCGCCCGTGAAACCCAGCGGGTAGACGTGCCACCACATCGCGTGCTGCACCCACGGCGCGGCCATCGGCGTCCTCCCTCGTCAGCGGCTCCCCGCGACCCTCGCAGGTCCCGGCCGGTCTGTCACACGGGAGCGGTCCGTCCCCCGACCACGGCGCGGCCGCGCGGGCTCACCAGGCGACGTAGCGCAGCGGCGGGCGTCCCGAGCCGCCGTACCGCGGCGCGCGCCGGCACGCGCCCCGGTCGGCCAGGTGCTCCAGGTAGCGGCGCGCCGTGACCCGGGCCAGCCCGGTCGCGGCGGCCGCCTCGTCGGCCGTGAGGCCGCCGGCCGCGGCGCGCAGCGCGGCGCGCACCCGGTCGAGCGAGTCCGCCGCGAGGCCCTTCGGCAGGTCCTCGCGCGCCGACGGGCGCAGCGTGGCGAGGAGCGCGTCCACCTCGCGCTGGTCGACGACGGCCGGGCGGGCCGTCACGGCGGCGCGGTACGCGGCGTACCCGCAGAGCCGCTCGCGCAGGGCCGCGAACCGCAACGGCGTCACCAGGTAGTGCACCGCGCCGAACCGCACGGCCGCGCGCACCGCGGCCCGGTCGCGGACGGCGGTGGCCACCAGCACGTCCGGGGCGCCGCGCAGGTGGTGCAGCGCCCGGCACACGTCCAGCCCCGGCCGACCGGGCAGCGCGAGGTCGAGCAGGACGAGGTCCACCCCGCCGCGCACGGCCCGGGCGAGCGCGGCGTCGCCGTCGCCCGCCGTGCCGACGGCGCGGAAGCCGGGGACCCGGTCCACGAGCCGGCCGTGCTCGCGCGCGGTGCCGGGGCGGCCGTGGGCGACGAGGACGCGCAGGTCGTCGCCGGGGGCGGAGGGGCGGTCGGCGGACGGCATGCTCCCCAGTCTCGGAGCGTCGCGGCACCCACCCGCGGGCGCTGAGTGGTCGGCGCCGTGCGGCTGAGGGGTGCGTGCCCGGGGCCCGTTCCGCGACCACAACGACCACAACGCCCGGTTCGCCCCGGTCTGCGACCCCCCAGGGGTCGCGGGGCCGCCAGCGTCGGGAGCGTCCGGCCCCGGGGCACCGTCGCCCCGGGGCGACCGTCCCGCCACCGGAGGCCCCCGCGCATGAACCAGGACACCGCCGGACCCGGACCGGGCACGGCAGCCGCGCCCGCACCCGATCGCGATCCCGGCGCCGCGCCGCCCGCCGCCGCCCCGGAGCGCCTGCGGCCCGTGCCGCTCGTCCGGATGGCGATCCCGCTCGTCGTCGGCGTCGTCCTGTGGTTCGTGCCGCCGCCGGAGGGCGTGGACGCGCCCGCCTGGCACATGTTCGCGATCTTCGTCGCGACGATCGTCGGCGTCATCGCCCGCCCGCTGCCGATGGGCGCGGTCACGATCGTCGGTCTGGTGGCGACGGTCGTCACCGGCGTCCTCGAGCCGGCCGAGGCGCTGCAGGGGTTCTCCAACACGACGATCTGGCTGATCGTCGTCGCGTTCTTCATCTCGCGCGGCGTCATCAAGACCGGGCTCGGCGCCCGGCTCGCGCTGTTCTTCGTGTCCCGGCTGGGCCGCAGCCCCCTCGGCCTCGCGTACGGCCTGGCCGCCACGGACCTGGTGCTCGCCCCGGCCACCCCGTCGAACACCGCGCGCGCCGGCGGCATCATCCAGCCGATCGTCCGGTCGATCGCGTCGTCGTACGGCAGCGAGCCCGGCCCGACCTCCCGCCGGATCGGCTCCTACCTGACCAGCACGGCGTTCCACGTGAACGCCGTGACCTCGGCCATGTTCCTCACCGCGATGGCCGGCAACCCGCTGGCGGCGCAGCTCGCCGGCGACCAGGGCGTCGACCTCTCCTGGGGCACCTGGGCGCTCGCGGCGATCGTGCCCGGCCTCGTCGCGCTGGTCGTCGTCCCGCTGGTGGTGCGGGCGGTCGACCCGCCCGAGGTGCGCCGCACCCCCGAGGCCGCCGAGCGCGCCCGCACCGCGCTCCGCGAGCTGGGGCCGCTGTCCGCGGGGGAGAAGGTGATGACGGGCACGATCGTCGGCCTGCTCCTGCTGTGGACGCTCGGCGACGCGCTGCTCGACCTGTCGGCGACCACGACGGCCCTGATCGGCCTGGTCGTGCTCCTGCTCACCGGGGTGCTGACCTGGGACGACGTGAAGTCCGAGACCCAGGCCTGGGACACGCTGGTCTGGTTCGCGGTGCTGGTGATGATGGCGACCCAGCTCAACGCCCTCGGCCTCATCCCGTGGCTCAGCGGGGAGATGGCCGCCCTGGTCGGCGACCTGGGCTGGCAGCAGGCGTTCGTGCTGCTGACGCTCGTCTACTTCGCCACCCACTACCTGTTCGCGTCCAACACGGCGCACATCTCCGCGATGTACGCGGCCTTCCTCGCGACCGCGATCATGGCCGGCGCGCCGCCGGTGTTCGCCGCCCTGGTCCTCGGCTTCATCTCCAGCCTGTTCGCCTCGCTCACGCACTACTCGTGCGGCCCGGCGCCGGTGCTGTTCGGCTCCGGCTACGTCCCGGTCGTCCGGTGGTGGCGCACCGGCGGGGTGGTCGCCGTCGTGAACATCGCCGTCTGGATGGGCGTCGGCGGCCTCTGGATGAAGGCGATCGGCCTGTGGTGACGGCCGGGCCGACCGCGCACGACCGCGCCCGGCGCGCGGCCCGACCCCCGCACGCCCCCACCCCGCCCGGACCGAGGAGAGCCCGATGACCGAGACCCCGACCGAGATCCCCGCCGGCTTCCGGCTGGAGCACGACACGATGGGCGACGTCCTCGTGCCCGCGGACGCGTGCTACCGGGCGCAGACCCAGCGCGCGGTGCAGAACTTCGCGATCTCCGGCACCCGGCTGCACCCCCGGCACGTGGCGGCGCTCGCCGAGATCAAGCGGGCCGCGGCCCTGGCGAACGCCGAGCTCGGCGTGCTGCCCGACGACGTGGCGGCCGCGATCGCCGCCGCGGCGGAGGAGGTGGCGGCCGGGCGGTGGGCCGACCAGTTCCCGGTCGACGTGTTCCAGACCGGCTCCGGCACCTCGTCCAACATGAACGTGAACGAGGTGCTCGCCACCCTGGCGACCGAGCGGCTGGGCCGCCCCGTGCACCCGAACGACCACGTCAACGCCTCGCAGTCCTCCAACGACGTGTTCCCCGCGTCGATCCACGTCGCCGCGGCGCAGGCGGTGCTGACCGACCTGCTCCCGGCCCTCGGCCACCTCGCCGAGACGCTGGAGACCCGGGCGGCCGAGCACGCGGACGTGGTCAAGGCCGGGCGCACGCACCTCATGGACGCCACGCCGGTGACGCTGGGCCAGGAGCTCGGCGGGTACGCCGCGCAGATCCGGCTGGGCGTCGAGCGGGTGGTCGCGGCGCTGCCCCGGCTCGCCGAGCTGCCGCTGGGCGGCACCGCCGTCGGCACCGGGATCAACACCCCGCCCGGGTTCCCGCAGCGCGTCATCGCGCTGGTGGCGGACCACACCGGCCTGCCGCTCACCGAGGCCCGCAACCACTTCGAGGCGCAGGGCGCGCAGGACGCGCTGGTCGAGACCTCCGGCGCCCTGCGCACGGTCGCGGTGTCGCTGGTGAAGATCTGCAACGACCTGCGCTGGATGGGCTCGGGCCCCCGCACCGGCCTCGCCGAGATCGCCCTGCCGGACCTGCAGCCCGGGTCGTCGATCATGCCCGGCAAGGTGAACCCGGTCATCCCCGAGGCGGTGCTCATGGTCGCCGCCCAGGTGATCGGGAACGACGCCGCGGTCGCGTTCGCCGGCACGACCGGGACCTTCGAGCTCAACGTCATGCTGCCGGTCATGGCGCGCAACCTGCTGGAGTCGGTCGCGCTGCTCGCGACCGGCTCGCGGCACCTGGCCGACAAGTGCGTGGCCGGGTTCGTCGCCGACCGCGAGCGCTGCCGGCAGCTCGCCGAGTCGTCGCCGTCGGTCGTCACCCCGCTCAACCGGCTGATCGGCTACGAGGCCGCGGCCGCGGTGGTCAAGCACGCGGTGGCGCACGACCTGACGATCCGCGAGGCGGTGCTCGGGCTCGGGCACGTCGACGAGGGCCGGCTCACCGTCGAGCAGCTCGACGCGGCCCTCGACGTGCTGGCGATGACCTCCCCGGCGGCGCGCTGATGCAGGCGGTCCGGACGGACGTCGTGGTCGTCGGCGGCGGGGGCGCCGGACTGCGCGCCGCCATCGCCGTGGCGGAGGCGCACCCCGAGCTCGACGTCACCGTGCTGTCGAAGGTGTACCCGATGCGCTCGCACACCGTCGCGGCCGAGGGCGGGGCGGCGGGCGTGGTCGGCGCCGACGACTCGCTGGAGCAGCACTTCGCGGACACCGTCTCCGGCGGCGACTGGCTGTGCGACCAGGACGTCGTGCAGTACTTCGTCGAGCACGCGGCGCACGAGATGTACCGGCTGGAGCGGTGGGGCTGCCCGTGGAGCCGCACCGACGCCGGGTCCGTGGCCGTCCGGCGGTTCGGGGGGATGAGCCGCCCGCGCACCTGGTTCGCCGCGGACAAGACCGGGTTCCACGTGCTGCACACCCTGTTCCAAACCTCGCTGCAGCACCCGTCGATCGCGCGGATGGACGAGTGCCTGGCCCTCGAGCTGGTGGTCCGGGACGGCCGGGTCGCGGGCGTGCTCGCCTACGACCAGCGCGAGGGCTACCCGGTCCTGGTCGAGGCCGGCGCCGTCGTCATGGCCACCGGCGGCGCGGGCCGGCTGTACGCGCAGAACACCAACGGCGCGATCGTCACCGGCGACGGCATGGCGATGGCCTACCGGGCCGGGGCGCCGCTGCGGGACCTGGAGTTCGTGCAGTACCACCCGACCGGCCTGCCCGGCTCCGGCATCCTCATCACCGAGGGCTGCCGCGGAGAGGGCGGCACCCTGCTCAACGCCGAGGGCCGCCGGTACCTGCAGGACTACGGGCTCGGTCCGGAGACCCCGGTGGGGAAGCCCGAGAACAAGCACATGGAGCTCGGCCCGCGCGACCGGCTGTCCCAGGCGTTCTGGCACGAGCAGCAGGCGGGACGGACGATCCCGACCCCGCGCGGCGACGCCGTGCACCTCGACCTGCGGCACCTCGGGCGCGCGCACCTGCACGAGCGGCTGCCCCTGATCTGCGAGCTCACCGAGCAGTACCTCGGCATCGACCCGGCGACGGCGCCCGTCCCGGTCTGCCCGAGCGTGCACTACTCGATGGGCGGCATCGAGACGGACGTGACCACCGCGACCCCGCTGCCCGGGCTGTTCGCCGTGGGGGAGTGCGCGTCCTCCGGTCTGCACGGCGCCAACCGGCTCGGGTCGAACTCGCTCGCCGAGCTGGTGGTGCTCGGCCGGGTGGCGGGGGAGCGCGCCGCGGCGTTCGCCCTGGCCGAGCCGACCCCGGCCGATACGCGGGTGCGCCGGGACGCCGCCGACGCCGCGGCGCGGCACCTGTCCCTGATGGGCCGGGGCTCCGAGCCGCAGGTCGAGATCCGCGAGGAGCTCGGCCGGGCGATGGACGACGGCGTCGGCATCTTCCGCACCCGCGCGGGCATGGAGCGCACGGCGGCCACCGTCCGGGGGCTCCGCGACCGGTACGCCGAGGTGCGCGTGGTCGACACCTGCCCGGTCTACAACACCGACTGGGCGAGCGCGGTCGAGCTGGGCGCGATGCTCGACGTCGCGGAGGCGCTGGTGGCCTCCGCGCTGGCCCGGGAGGAGTCCCGGGGCTCGCACCAGCGGCTCGACGGCTTCGGCGAGCGCGACGACGCGCGGTTCCTCGCGCACACCCGCGCGTGGTGGACGCCCGACGGGCCGCGCCTGGAGCACACGCCGGTGACGATCACGACCTCGCCGCCGGCGACCCGGGCCTACGGCGCTGCCGGGGCGGCGGGCGCTGCCGGGGCGGCGGGCGTCGCCGGGGCCGAGGGGGCGGACCGGTGAGCGGCGAGGTGCTCGGCACGATCACCCTGCGCGTGCAGCGCTACCGCCCCGACACCGACGAGGCGCCGCACCTGGTCGACTACGAGGTGCCGTGGGGCCGGGACACCTCGGTGCTCGACGCGCTCACCTGGGTCAAGGACCACCTCGACCCGACGCTCGCGTTCCGTTGGTCCTGCCGCATGGCCATCTGCGGGTCGTGCGGGTTCGTGCTGAACGGCACCCCGCGGCTCGGCTGCGAGCACTTCGTCCGGGACTACGCACCGGGGCCGCTGCTCGTGGAGCCGCTCGCGAACCTGGCGGTCGAGCGGGATCTCGTCGTCGACCTCGAGCCGTTCCTCGCGTCGCTGGAGCGGGCGCGCCCGTGGCTGGTGCCGGACCCGGAGGACCCGCCCGGCGAGGCGGGAAACCGGCAGACGCCGGAGCAGATGCTGGCGTACCACGACTACGCGATGTGCATCGACTGCCTGCTCTGCTACGCCGCCTGCCCGCAGGTCGCACTCGCCCCGGACTTCCTCGGGCCTGCGGCGATCACGGCGGCCGTCCGGTACGACAAGGACTCCCGGGACCACGGCTCCGACGACCGGCTGCCCGCGCTCGACCGCGAGGACGGGCTGTGGACCTGCACGTTCGTCGGGGCGTGCTCGACGGCGTGCCCCAAGGGCGTCGACCCGGCGGCGGCGATCCAGCAGGCCAAGGCGGCGACCGCGGCGGCGTGGGCGGCGGAGTTCCTGCTGCCGCGGCGCGGGGGCCGGCCGTGACCGCCCGCGAGCAGGCCCCGCCGGCCCCGCCGCCCGCGCCGGGCCCCGCCGTCCGATCCGCGCGGCGCCCGCACCGCCCGTCCGTCCGCCGCACCTGGTTCCTGGCCACCGGCGAGTACCGGGCGTACGCGCTGCGCGAGGCGTCCAGCGTCGTCGTCGGGCTGTTCGTGCTCAACCTGGTGATCGGCCTGGTGTCCGCGCACCGCGGGGTCGACGCGTTCACCCGGTGGGTCGAGCTGCAGACGTGGCCGCCCGTCGTCGTGCTCACGGTCGTCGCCCTGGTGATGGCGGTGGTGCACGCGACGACCTGGTTCCAGGCGACCCCGGCGGTCGTCCGGGTGCGGCGCGGCCGGCGGCACCTGCACCGGCGCTGGGTGGTGCTGGCGCACTACCTGCTGCTCGCGGCGTTCGCCGTCGTCGTCGTGCTCTGGCTCGGGAGGTCCTGATGCGCCGCTGGGAGGGGCGGACGAACGAGCCGCTGCTCTGGGCCCTGTTCGGCGGCGGCGGGATGCTCGCCGTGTGCACGGTGCCGGTGCTGGTCGTCGTCTTCGGGCTGCTGGTGCCGTTCGGGGTGTTCGGCGAGCCCGCCGACGTCCACGCCACCGTGGCCGGGTTCGTCACCCACCCGCTCGGGGCGCTCGCGATCAGCCTCGCGCTCGGTCTGGTGCTGTGGCACTGCTGCCACCGGACCTGGCACGCGCTGCGCGACCTCGGGCTGCACCCGCCGGAGGTGGTGCGCGCCGGGATCTACGGCGTCGCGCTGCTGACGCCGGCGATCACCTACGCGCTCTGCCTCGCGGCCTGACCGCGGGGACGCCCCGGGGAGCCCGGGGCGTCCCGGGCCGCGTCAGTGCGCGACGTGCGGCACCGGCTCAGGAAGGCCCGCGTCGGCCCGGACCCGGCGCGAGAAGCCCTCGATCGACCGCAGCGCGTCCACCAGGTCCGGCACCCGGACCGTGAACGGCATCGCGTGGATCGTCTCGCCCTCCGCGGTCGCCGCCTCGGCCACCCGGGTCAGGTCGTCCACGTCGCCGGGCGTCAGCCCGATCTCGGTCAGCGTGTTCGGCAGGCCGACCCGCGTCGTGAACTCCACGAACTCCCGGATCTCCTCGACCGGCGCGCCCTCGAGCACCAGCTGGGTCACCGAGCCGATGTTCACCTTCTGCCCGTGGGTCAGCCCGTGCGTCTGCGGCGCGGCGGTGAGGCCGTTGTGGATCGCGTGCGCGGCGGCGAGCCCGCCCGACTCGAACCCGAGCCCGGACAGCAGCGTGTTGGCCTCGACGACCTTCTCCACCGACGGGGTCACCAGGTGGTCGCGCACGGCGTCGATCGCGGGCAGCGCGTGCTCCCAGAGGATGTCCCACGACAGCCGGGCGAGCGCGGTCCCGGTCGCGGTCGGCAGCCCGCCGGCCATCGTCGTGCCGTCGCCGCGGGCCACCGCACGGGCCTCGATCCAGGTGGCGAGCGCGTCGCCGACCCCCGCGACGAGAAACTTGACCGGGGCGTTCGCGACCAGCCGGGTGTCGACGAGCACCAGGTCCGGGTTGTGCGGGAAGAACCGGTACTCCTCGAAGCCGCCCTCGTCGTCGTAGATCACCGAGAGCGCGGAGCAGGGCGCGTCCGTCGAGGCGACGGTCGGCACCGACACCCAGCGCGCCCCCGCGAGGTGGCCGGCGGCCTTCACCGCGTCGATCACCGACCCGCCGCCCACGCCCACCACGACGTCGGCGCCGACCTCCTTGACGCGGTCGGCGATCGTCTCGACCGCCTGCGCCGTGGCGTAGACGCCGAACCCGTCGCGGGTCAGCGGCAGCCCGGCGGCGTCGAAGGACCGGGTCACGGCGTCGCCGACGAACGACCAGACGGTGTCGTCGGCGACGACGAGCGGGGTGCGGCCGATCGGCGTCACCAGCTCCCCGAGCCGTTCGATCGCGCCCGGGCCCTGGGCGTACCGGGCCGGGCTGATGAGGGTGCGGACGGGCGGGTGCTCCTGGGTCGCGGACACGGCTCCTCCTCCTGGGGTCGCGTCGGCGCCGGGCCCGTCGGTCGCGGTCGTCTCCGGCCGCCGACACCTCCACCGTACGGACCACCGGTGCCGGTCCGCCACCGGCATGGGCGCTGGTCGGGGGCGCGCAGTAGGGTCGCGGCATGGCACTCACCGAGGACCCGCGCACCGCACCGTCGATCCGCTGGGGCATCCTCGGCGCGGGGGGCATCGCCGCCGCCTTCGCCGAGGCGGTGCGGAGCAGCACCCGCGCCCCGATCGTCGCCGTCGGGTCCCGGGACCGCACCCGGTCCGAGCGGTTCGCCACCGCCCACGGCATCCCCACCACGCACGTCGGCTACCGGGACCTCGTCGAGGACCCGCAGGTCGACGCCGTCTACGTCGCCACCCCGCACTCCGAGCACCGGGAGCACGCCCTGCTCGCGATCGCCGCCGGGAAGCACGTGCTGGTGGAGAAGGCCTTCACCCGCAACGCCGCGGAGGCGGAGGAGGTGTTCGAGGCCGCGCGCGCCGCCGGGGTGTTCGTCATGGAGGCGATGTGGACGCGGTTCCTCCCGCACGTCGCCGCCGTGCACCAGGTGATCGACTCCGGGGAGATCGGCGAGGTCGTCGCCGTGCACGCCGACCACGGCCAGTACTTCCCGTTCGACCCGTCGCACCGGCTGTACGACCCGGCGCTCGCGGGCGGCGCGCTCCTCGACCTCGGCGTGTACCCGGTGGCGTTCGCGCAGGACTTCCTCGGCGTGCCCACCCAGGTCCGCGCGGTCGGTGCGCTGACCGAGACGGGCGTCGACGGGCAGCTCGCGATCGTGCTGAGCTACGGCGACCGGACGCAGGCGGCGCTCACCACGACGCTCTGGGCGAAGACCCCGACGACGGCCGCGATCTCCGGCACCGAGGGCAGCATCACGATCGAGGGGTCGTTCTACGCGCCGACGTCGTTCCGGGTCAGCCGGCGCGACGGCCGGTCCTGGACGTTCGACCAGCCGGTGCAGCACGGGCTGCAGTACGAGGCGGCCGAGGTCGCGCGGCGCGTCGCCGAGGGCGCGACCGAGAGCCCGCGGATGACCTGGGCGGACACGCTCGGCGTGCTGCGGACGATGGACGAGGTCCGGGCGCAGGTCGGGGTCGTCTACCCCGGCGAGTGACCCGCGGGGCCCCTGCGCGCGCCGCTCGCGCGGCCGGGGCGCCGGCGGTGGCGGCGGGGTGTCGGCGGGGGTGGATACCCTGGCGCGCGTGACGCTGCCCCACCCGCCGACGCCCGCGCCCCTCCCGACCGTGCCCGGCGGCCTGTTCGTGTCGTTCGAGGGCGGCGACGGCGCCGGGAAGTCCACGCAGTCCCGGCTGCTCGGCGACTGGCTGACGGGGCTCGGCCTCACCGTCGTGCTGACCCGCGAGCCCGGCGGGACCGAGCTCGGCCGGGTGCTGCGCCGCGAGGTGCTGCACGGCGGGCACGTCGACCCGCGCACCGAGGCCCTGCTGTACGCCGCGGATCGCGCGCACCACGTCGCGTCGCTGGTCCGGCCGGCGCTCGCGGCCGGGGCCGTCGTCGTGACCGACCGGTACCTGGACTCGTCCGTGGCGTACCAGGGGACCGGGCGCGACCTCGGCGCCCAGGAGGTGGAGGACCTGTCCCTCTGGGCCACCGGCGGGCTGCTGCCCGCCCTCACGGTGCTGCTCGACCTCGACCCCGCTGCGGGGCTGGGCCGGCTGTCCGCGCGGCCCGACCAGCCGGACCGGCTGGAGAGCGCGGGCGACGACTTCCACCGCCGCACCCGGGAGGCGTTCCTGGCGCGAGCCGCCGCCGACCCGGGCCGGTGGCTGGTGCTGGACGCCGCGCGCCCGGTCGAGGAGATCGCCGCCGACGTGCGGGCGCGGGTGGCGGCGCTCCTGGGGCTCGCCGCGGGCGGCGCGCGATGACGACCGTGTGGGACGACGTCGTCGGCCAGGAGCCGGCCGTCGCCGTGCTGCGCGAGGCCGTCGCGGACCCGTCGAAGATGACGCACGCCTGGCTGCTCACCGGCCCGCCGGGGTCCGGCCGGTCCAACGCCGCGCGCGCCTTCGCCGCAGCGCTCCAGGACCCGTCCGGCGACCCGCGGAGCCCCGGGTGCGCCACCGTGCTCGCCGGCACCCACCCCGACGTCACGTTCGTGTCGACCGAGGGCGTCGTGATCCGCGTGGACACCGTGCGGCCGCTGGTCGAGCTCGCGCAGCGCGCGCCCTCCCAGGGCCGGTGGCGGGTCATCGTGGTCGAGGACGCGGACCGGCTCAACGAGACCTCGGGCAACGTGCTGCTCAAGGCCATCGAGGAGCCGCCGCCGCGCACCGTGTGGCTGCTGTGCGCCCCCAGCCCCCAGGACGTGCTCGTCACCCTGCGGTCGCGCAGCCGCTCGGTGGCGCTCCGGGTGCCGCCCGTCGACGCCGTCGCGGACCTGCTCGTGCGCCGGGACGGCATCGACCCCGGCGTCGCCCTGGTCGCGGCCCGGGCGGCGCAGTCGCACGTGGGCGTCGCCCGCCGGCTCGCCCGGGACCCCGAGGCGCGCGCCCGCCGGTCCGCCGTGCTGCGGATCGCCCCGCGGCTGCGCGGCGTCGGGGACGCGGTGCTGGCGGCCGCCGAGCTCGTGGAGACCGCGCAGGCGGACGCGAAGGCCGCCACCGAGGAGCGCGACGCGGCCGAGCGGCAGCAGCTCCTGCACTCGCTCGGCGCGGAGGGCCTCACGACGATCCCGCCGGCGCTGCGCGGGCAGGTCAAGCAGCTCGAGGACGAGCAGAAGCGCCGCGCCACCCGCGCGCAGCGCGACGTGCTCGACCGGGCCATGGTCGACCTGCTGTCGTTCTACCGGGACGTGCTGGTGCTCCAGCTCGGCGCCGACGTGCACCTGGTCAACGCCGAGCACGAGGAGGCGGCGCGGTCGATCGCGGAGTCGTCGACGCCCGAGCAGACCGTCCGCCGGATGGACGCCGTGGGGGAGGCCCGCACCCGGCTGGAGGGCAACGTCGCGCCGCTCCTGGCGGTCGAGGCCATGCTCATCGCGCTGCGCCCGCAGGCCTGACCTCCGGCGGGTCGGCGGGCCGTTACCGTGGTCCGGTGACTCCCGCCTCGAGAGCCCTCAGCCGACCTGTGCCCGCGACCCGCCGCCGCGGGCTCGCGCGCGCCGCCGCCCTCGTCGCGGTCGCCGCCCTCGCGCTGGCGGGCTGCACGGCCCCGAAGGAGCAGACCCAGGTCACGACCGCGCCGACCGCGGCCGACGTCCGGGGCCTCGACGCGATCTACGCGCAGGAGCTCGACTGGCAGGCCTGCGGCGAGCTGGAGTGCGCCACGCTGGTCGTGCCGCTCGACTACGCCGAGCCCGACGGCGACACCGTCGAGATCGCCGTCAGCCGGCACCCGGCCGCCGGTGACCGGCTCGGGTCGCTGCTGATCAACCCGGGCGGGCCTGGGTCGTCCGGCATCGACGCGCTGTCCTCGATCGCGCTGCCGCGGTTCGGCCAGGAGGTCGTCGACCGCTACGACCTGATCGGCTTCGACCCGCGCGGCGTCGCGTCGTCCACCCCCGTGACCTGCGTCGACGGCCCGGCGATGGACGAGATCGTCTCGACCGACTTCGACTTCGGCACCGACGCCGGCATCCAGGCGGCCGAGGACGCGTACGGCGCGTTCGGCGCGGCGTGCCTGGAGAACACCGGCCCCGTGCTGGAGCACGTGGACACGGTGTCCGCCGCCAAGGACATGGACGTGCTGCGGGCGGTCCTCGGCGACGAGACGCTGAACTACGTCGGCTACTCCTACGGCACGCAGCTCGGCGCGACCTACGCGGCGCTGTTCCCGCAGCAGGTCGGGCGCCTGGTGCTCGACGGCGCCCTCGACCCGACGCTGTCCTCCCAGGAGCTCTCCGAGGGCCAGGCGCAGGGCTTCGAGAACGCGCTGCGCGCCTACGTCGCCGACTGCCAGGCCGGCGCGGACTGCCCGCTCTCCGGCTCCGTCGACGACGGCCTCGCCCAGGTCCGCTCGGTCCTCGACCGGGCGCGGAAGTCCCCGCTGCCGACCGGCACCGAGCGGCCCCTGACCGGCGCGCTCGCGTTCAGCGGCATCGCGCTCCCGCTGTACGACGAGAGCTCGTGGAGCTACCTCACGATGGGCCTGGACGCGGCGCTGTCCGGCGACGGCTCGATCCTGCTCCAGCTCGCCGACCTGTACTACGACCGGAACGCGGACGGCACGTACTCCTCGAACTCGACCCAGGCGTTCTGGGCCATCGGCTGCGCCGACGACCGCGGCACCACCGACGTCGCCGAGATGCGCGCCCAGGCGGCCGCGATCGAGGAGGTCGCGCCGACCGTCGGGTACTTCTTCGGCTACGGCGGCGTGATCTGCGCGCAGTGGCCCGTGCCCGAGGCGGGCGGCCTGGACGACTACTCCGCGGCCGGCGCCGCGCCGATCGTCGTCGTCGGCACGACCAACGACCCGGCGACGCCGTACGCCTGGGCCGAGAGCCTCGCGGGCACCCTCGACTCCGGGCACCTGCTCATGTACGAGGGCGAGGGCCACACGGCCTACGGCCGGTCGAACGCCTGCATCGCCGACGCCGTCGACGCGTACCTGCTCGAGGGGACCGTGCCCGCCGACGGCACCCGCTGCTGACCGCGGGCGGGCCCGCGGGGCCGGTCGTCGGCGGGGTGACGAGGCTCGCTTTGGTCGAGGCGCCGTCCGCCAGGTACAGTGTCCGTGCTCGTCCGCCGGATCGGTGGGCGCGCGCCGCCTTAGCTCAGTCGGCAGAGCGTCTCACTCGTAATGAGAAGGTCAAGAGTTCGATTCTCTTAGGCGGCTCAGCTGGAGGCCCGGGATTCCTCGCGGATTCCCGGGCCTCTTGCAGCAGTCCGGACGGCACCCCACCCGGTGCCGTCGCCCCCACCCTCCGCCGACGTCGTGCGGAGTGAGAGCAGTCGTCAGATCATCACCCTCAGTACCCGCACCACCACCCCCGCCGACACCGCGCCCGTCCAGTGGCGCCAGGCGGACGAGAACCTCTGGGCCGCCACCGCCGCCGGCGAGTACGCCGGCCTCATCGCCCGCGAGCCCGACGGCCACCACGTCAGCGACCACCTGTCGCGCCCCGTGGCCGTGACCCCGACCTGGGACCAGGCCGTCGCCGCGCTCGCCGCGGCCCGCCGTCCCGCTGCGCCCGCACGCTGCGTGCGCACCCACCACCGTCCGCGCCCCTCGGGGCGCGGCACCAGGATCCGCGTCCGCGGTTCCGGTCCTCGAACGAGAGAAGACATCATGACCACCGGCACCGTGAAGTGGTTCAACGCCGAGAAGGGCTTCGGCTTCATCGCTCCCGCCGAGGGCGGCCCGGACGTGTTCGCGCACTACAGCGCGATCGCCTCCTCCGGCTACCGCTCCCTCGAGGAGAACCAGCAGGTCGAGTTCGACGTCACCGAGGGCCCGAAGGGCCCGCAGGCGGCGAACATCCGCCCGCTCTGAGCTGACGCGCGAACGCCGGCCGCCCCCTCGGGGACGGCCGGCGTTCTGCTGCCCCGGGTCGCTCAGACCTGGCGGAAGCGCTGCACCATCGGGCAGTCGAACGGGTTGCGGGCCGCGAGCCCGACGTCGTTCAGGTACCGCACCACGATCGCGTAGGACCGCAGCAGCGTCGTCTCCGTGTACGGCACCCCGTTGCGGAGGCAGTGCTCGCGCACCAGCAGCCGGGCCCGGGCCAGGTGCGGGCGCGGCATGCTCGGGAACAGGTGGTGCTCCACCTGGTAGTTCAGGCCGCCCATGAGCGTGCTCATCGCGTGCCCGCCGGTGATGTTCCGGGACGTCAGCACCTGCTTGGACAGGAAGTCCAGCCGGCTGCCCTCCGGGATCACCGCCATGCCCTTGTGGTTCGGCGCGAACGACGCGCCCATGTAGACGCCGAACACCGCGAGCTGCACGCCGAGGAACGCGAAGCCGATCCCGAGCCCCAGGAACCACAGCACCGCGGCGGTGTACACGCTCAGCCGCACGACGAGCATCGTCAGCTCCAGCGTCCGGGCACGGGACCGCTCCTGCGCGAGCAGGCTGCGGAACGCCGTCACGTGCAGGTTGAGGCCCTCCAGCGTCAGCAGCGGGAAGAACGCCCAGCCCTGCACCCGGGTCAGCGCGGCCATCACCCGGTTCTGCTTCGCGGCGTCCGCGTGCAGGAACACGATGGTGTCCGGCGCGATGTCCGGGTCCTTGCCCACGTGGTTCGGGTTCGCGTGGTGCCGCGAGTGCTTGGTCATCCACCACGAGTGGCTGATGCCGACGACGCCGTTCGCCAGAATGCGCCCGAGGCGGTCGTTGGCCGGGCCCGACGCCAGCACCTGCCGGTGCGACGCCTCGTGCGCGACGAACGCGACCTGCGTCAGCACGATCCCCAGACCGCCCGCGATCAGCAGCTGGAACCAGGACCGGCCCAGCAGCACGGAGCCCGCCACGAGCGCCGCCAGGGCGACGCCCAGGCCGACCAGCAGCAGGACGTAGAAGCCCGGCGTGCGGTTCAGCAGGCCCGCGTCGCGGATCTGGCGGGAGAGCTCCTGGTAGGAGCCGGTCGACGCGGCCTGGTTCGGCCGGGCGGGGGCCACCGGCGCGGCGGCGGGTGCGGGGGGTGTCACGAAGCGCGCTCCGAACGTGGGGGGTGGTCGACTTCCCAGCCGCGGGCGTGAGCGCGGACGCTCGTCGTTCGGATGCGGCCACGCTACGTGACCGCGGGGCCCGCGACCCGGGGGCTGTCCCCCCGATCGCGGGTGGATCTCGTGGAGGCACGGTAGGAAGGTCGCATGGAGCCGCGGATCAGCGTGGTGACGCTCGGCGTCACGGACCTCGACCGGCAGTGCGCGTTCTACGAGGCGATGGGGTGGCCCGCGCCGCGCCGGCCCGACGGGGAGGTGGCGTTCTTCCAGGCGGGCGGGTTGGTGCTCGCGCTGTGGACCGGCGTCGAGGGGCGCGGGGCGCGGGGGCTCGAGCTCGCGTACAACGTGCGGGCGGCCGCGGAGGTCGCGCCGGTGCTCGACGCGGCCGCGGCGGCGGGCGGGTCCGTCGTGCGGCCGGCGGCCCTCGCGGAGTGGGGCGGGACGTCCGGGGCGTTCGCCGACCCCGAGGGGTACGTGTGGGAGGTCGCGCACAACCCGGAGTGGTCGATCGGGGAGGACGGGTCGGTCAGGATGTGAGGCGCCGGGGCGAGCGTGGGGGTCGGCGGGCCCGGCGGGCGGCCGGAGTCCGGCGTCGTGGCGTGCCGCCGGTACGCTCGCGGCCGTGCCGTCGTACCGCGTGACCCTGGGCGTCGGGCTGCTGCTCCCCGGCGTCGACCCCGCCGCCCTGCTGCCCGCCGCCGCCGATGCCGCCCGGGCGCTGACGAAGGTCGAGGCGCAGGACGTCGCCGTGGTCGCGGGCGAGGCGCGGGTGGTCGTGCGGTACCTCGCGGGGGACGACGACGGCGCCGCGCGGATCGGGCGGCGGGTGGCGCACCGTGCCCGCGAGCTCGCGCAGGTGCACCGCGCCGCAGTCGCCCGGCGCTCCGGCCCGCGCTGGCTGCCGGTGGTCGACGACCGCTGACGCGCCGCGCCCCACCGGTGTCGCGTCGGCGCCCTGCACGCCGCGCCGCCTCAGCCCCGCGCGCCGCCGTAGTGCGCCGCCAGCCGCGCGAACCCCTCGTCCAGGCTCACGGCCGGCGTCCACCGCAGGTCGGCGCGCGTGGCGCGCTGGTCGAACCAGTGCGCGGTCGACAGCTGCTCGGCGAGGAACCGGGTCATCGGCGGCTCGTCCGTCCCGGGGCGCAGCCGCCAGACGGCCTCGACCAGGCCGCCCGCCGCGCGGGCGAGGCCGGCGGGGACGCGCCACGCCGGGGGCTGCACCCCGCCCGCGCGGCAGATGCCGGCGAGCAGGTCGGCGACGGTCCGGGGCTCGCCATTGGTGAGCACGTAGGCGTGCCCGTGGACCTCGGGCGCGCCCGCCCGGTCGAGCGCCGCGACGATGCCGTCGGCCGCGTTGTCGACGTAGGTGGTGTCGATGAGCGCGGCGCCCTGGTCGAGCAGCGGCAGCCGGCCGCGAGCGGCGCGGTCGAGCACGCGCTCGACGAGCTGGGTGTCCCCGGGGCCCCAGACGAGGTGCGGGCGCACGGCCACGACGGCCATCCCGCCCTCGCCGCCGCGGTCGCGGTCGAGCGCCAGCAGCTCGGCCGCCGCCTTCGTGCGCGCGTAGTCGCCGCGGGCGTGGGCGGGGTCCGCGGGCTCGGCCCCGACGCCGACGAGCGACGAGCCGCCGTGCGCGACCGACGGCGACGACACCTGGACGAACCGCCGGACCCCGGCGCGCTCCGCGGCGTCGAGCAGGGTGGTGGTGCCGCCGATGTTCACGGCGTCGAACTCCTCGCGCGGGCCGGCGAGCGACACCCGGGCCGCCAGGTGCACGACCGCGTCGACGCCGTCGAGCGCCGCGGCGACGGCCGCGGGGTCGGTGACCGAGCCCGCGACGTCCCGGGCGCCGGGCACCCCCGAGGGCCGGCGCTGCAGCGTGCGGACGTCGTCGCCGCGGTCGGCCAGGACGCGCGCGACGGCGCCGCCGAGCAGCCCGGACGCCCCGGTCACCAGGACGGTCACGGGGTGCCCGCCGGGCCGCCGGACAGGACGCGCGCCGCCCAGGCCGCCAGCCGGGTGCGGTCGATCTTCGAGTTGTGCCGGACGTCGGTCGGCATCCGCGGCGCGACCAGGACCGCGGCGAGCGGGACCGGGGAGGCGGCGCGCGCGGCGTCCGCCAGGTCAGACGGGGCCAGGCCGGCGCGCCGGGGCGCCTCGTCGGCGGGCGGCTCGACGACGGCCACCGCCTGCTGCACGCCCGCGGGCCCGACGCCGACGACGGCCGCCCGGCGCACGCCGGCCACCCGCTCGACGTGCTGCTCCGGCCCCACCGGCGCCAGCGGGCCGTCGGCGGTGACGAGGACGTGCGCGAGCCGGCCCTCGATCCACAGCCGGCCCACGGCGTCGAGGTGGCCGACGTCGCCGGTGCGGTGCCAGCGGCCGTCGGGCACGTCGCGCTCCGCGGCGCGGTCGGTCAGCCACAGCCGGTCGTAGTGCTGCTTGAGGTGCGGGGCGCTGATCAGCACCTCGCCGAGCACGCCCGGGGCGTCCGACGGCGCACCGGTCGCGGCCCCGTCGGCGTCGAGCGCGCTGACGAGCACCCGCCCGGGTCCGACCGGCCGGCCGACGCACACGCCCGCGTCCGGCGCGGCCGCGGCGGACCGGATGCCGCCGAGGGTGATGTCGGTGACCAGCAGGCACTCGGTCATCCCGTAGGGCGTGTGCGCCTCGGCCGCGGGCATCAGCGCGGCCGCCGATCCCAGCAGGTCGGCGCTGATCGGCGCGCCGGTGGACAGGAACGTCCGGACCCGGGCGAGCGCGGCGCGGTCGTCGGCGTCGAGGTCGTCCGCGGTCGCGACCACGTTGAGGATCGCGGCGGGGGACAGGAACACGATCGAGCCGTCGGCGGCCCGCACCGCGTCGGCCACCGCGCGGGCGGTGAGCGTGCGGGGCGCGGACACGTCCATGTCGGGCGTCACCGAGCGCGTGCCGAGTGCCGGGCCGAGCAGGGCGAACGGGGCGAAGCCCGTCACCAGACCGGTCTCCGGCCCGACGTCGAAGTGCGTCGCGAGCACGTCCCGGAGCGCCGACAGCTGGGCGTGCGTGTAGACGACGCCCTTCGCGGGGCCGGTGGAGCCGGACGTGAACAGGATCGCCGCCTCGTCGGCCGGGCCGGGCTCGGCCGGCAGCACCTCGTCGCGGCCGAGGTCGGCGACGTCGACCAGCAGGTGCGCCACGTCGAGCGCGCGCCGGGCCGCGGGTCCGAGCGGGTCCGCCGCGATCCGCACGCCGGGCCAGCCGAGGGCGCGCGCGGCCAGCAGGCCCTTGGTCTGCCCGACCACCCAGTCGGGCTGGGCGCCGCGCTGCGCGCGGGTCAGGCCGCGCGGGCCGAGCCCGGCATCCGCGACCACCACGACCGCGCCGATCCGGAGGCAGGCGTAGACGAGGGCGGTGAGCGTCGGGCCGGGCTGGACCAGCAGCGAGACCCGGTCGCCGGGCTCGACGCCCACCCGCCGCAGCCCCGCGGCGATCCGGCGCACCTGACGGGCGAGCAGCCGCCAGGACACGGTCCGCGGGCCGCCGTCGGCGCCCATGTCGAGCACCGCCGGGCCCTGGTCGTCGGCGCGGGCGTCGAGCCGGTCCCACAGGGGGGTCCACGGGTCGGCGGCGTCGGGTGCGTCGTCGGCCGGCGTCGCCCGGGCCGGGGCGGCCGCGGCGGCCCCGGTGCCGTCGCCCGGCACCGCCTCCGTGAGCCAGTCGAGCAGCGGCGTCGCCCAGTCCACGTCCTCGGCGACGAGGTGCCCCGCACCCTCGTACCGGTGCACGCGCGCCTGCGGCAGCCGGTCGACCAGGTCGTCCAGGTACCGGTCGCGGAACACGGGGTCGCGCGGGCCCCACTGCAGGAGCGCGGGGACGTCGAGCCGGGCGACGCCCGCCGCGATCCGGCGCAGCTCCGGCGCGCTCGGGTGGTCGCGGTGGCCGGGGATGTCGGCGACGAAGCCCTCGACCCCGCCGCGGTCCTCGGCGTGCCGGTAGGGCGCCCGGTACGCGTCCGCGACCTCCCGGGCCAGGGGCGGGTGCGCCAGGGCGAGCGTGGTCTCGAGGAAGGCGGGCGTGGTCGACGTCGCCAGGCGGAGCACCGGCCCGGCGGTGGCCGCGCGCAGCGGCGCGGGGATCGGCTCGCCGTCCGGGTGGGCGATCGCGGTGTTGAGCAGCGCCAGGCCGGCCAGCAGGTCGGGGTGGTCGACCGCCCAGCCCATCGCGACGACGCCGCCCCAGTCGTGCCCGAGGACCACGACCGGCCCCGTCAGCCCGAGGGCCGTCGTGAACGCGTCGAGGTCCCGGACCCGCTCGGGCAGGGTACGGTGCCGGCCCGTGCGCGCGGAGAAGCCCATGTCGAGCTGGTCGACCGCCACGACGCGCCACGCCGGCCGGCCCGCGGCCGCGGCGTCGAGCGTCGCAGGGATCAGCGACCGCCACAGGTAGGACCACGTGGGGTTGCCGTGCACGGCGAGGACGGTGCCGACCGGGGTGATCCCGCGCGCGGCGAGCTCGGGCCCCGTGTCGAGGTGGTGCCAGGCGGGCTCGCCGACGCCGAGCCCGGTGTCGGGAGCGTCCTCGGGGAGCGGCAGCAGCCGGCTGAACCGGGGGTCCAGGCCGGGCAGCCCGGCGGGCGGGGCGGAGGCGGGACGGACGCGGAGCGCCGCGGTCACCAGGCGAGCTCCATCATCGCGGTGTTGATGCCCGAGCCGACGCCCATGAGCAGGACCCGGTCGCCCGACCGCAGGGAGTGCTGCTCCTCGACCAGCGTGATCGGGATCGACGCGGGGCCGACGTTGCCGAGGTGCGGGAAGGTCGTGGGGACGCGCTTCCGGTTCAGGCCGACCGCCTTGACGATGGCGTCGGTGTGCACCCGGGACACCTGGTGCGTGACGTACCGGTCCATCGACGACCAGTCCCAGTCCCGCTGCGCCTCGTGCCAGGCGTCGACCACGAGCTCCAGCCCGCCCTCGAGCAGCGCCCGGGCGTCGGTGAGCATCGCGTCGGCGCTGCCCACGCACAGGTCGTGGAACCGGGTGGCCGCGCGGGTCACCCCGCCGAGGACCCGGTGCCCGCCGGGGTTCTCGTCCGTCCGGCCGAGCACAGCCGCCGCCGAGCCCGAGCCGAGCGTCAGCGTCGCGAACTCCTCCATGAAGTCCTCGCGGCCGACCTCCGGCCGGAGCAGGCGCTCGACCGTGGTCCGCTGGATGTCGTCGGCGTCCTCGCCGTTCACCACGACCGCGTACCGCACCTGGCCGGACTCGATCATCGTCGCCGCCAGGCTCATGCCGTTGATGAACCCGAGGCAGGCGTTCGCCACGTCGAAGTTCACCGCGTGGCTGCCGAGCCCGAGCCCGTGGTGCAGCCGCACCGCGACGGACGGCTCCAAGTGCTTGCGGGTCACCGACGTGTTGATCAGCAGCCCGACGTCGCCGGGGTTCACGCCCGCCTCGCGGAGCGCCTCGGTGCCCGCGGCGATCGTCGCGGTGTCGGCGTCCTCGCCCGGCCCCCAGTTGCGACGCTCCTCCACCCCCGCGACGCGCTCCAGGACCGTCCGCGGCAGCCGCAGCCGGCGCAGCGCCGACCCGAGCCGCTCGGAGATCTCGGCGGACGTGGTGATGCGGCTGGGCAGCCGGCTCGCGACGGAGAGCAGCGAGACGTTGCCGAACCGGGTGGTGGCGTTACCGGACACACGGGCTCCAGACGGGCGACAGGACGAGCGGGGCTCGCGGCGTACTGAGGGAGCCAGCATGCTGCACCCGGCTCCAGCGCGCGCCACGAAGGTCCTGGTGCGACGGAGCGGACCTCCCTGCCGGGGGCCCGGGACGGGGCACCACGGGGGGAACGAGCGCGCGATCCCGCGGGTTCCGGGACGTGCGCGTGGTGTCGGACACGTCCCGCGCCCGCCCGCCCGCCGGAAGCGCCGTCCCTGGTCGCCGGGCCGCCCGCGCCCGTAGGTTGGGCGCCATGACCGACGTGCTCGTGACCGCCGCCGACCTCGCCCGCGAGCTCGGCGGGCCCACCCCGCCGCGGCTGCTCGACGTGCGCTGGGCGCTCGGCGGCCCGCCCGGGGTCGACGCGTACCGGGCCGGCCACCTGCCGGGCGCGGTCTTCGTCGACCTCGACACGGAGCTCGCCGCGCCGCCGAGCGCCGCCGAGGGCCGGCACCCGCTGCCCGACGTCGCGGACCTGCAGGCCGCGGCGCGCGGCTGGGGGCTGCGCGCCGGCGAGCCGGTCGTGGTCTACGACGACTCCGGCGCCACGTCGGCCGCGCGGGCGTGGTGGCTGCTGCGCTGGGCGGGCGTCGCCGACGTGCGGATCCTCGACGGCGGGCTGCCGGCCTGGGTCGCGGCGGGCGGGGCGCTCGACACCCCCGAGGCCGCGCCGGAGCCCGGCGACGTGACGCTGACCGGCGGGCAGCTGCCCGTGCTCGACGCCGACGGCGCCGGCCGGTGGGCCGAGGAGGGCGTGCTGCTCGACGCCCGCGCCGCCGAGCGGTTCCGCGGCGAGGTCGAGCCCGTCGACCCGCGCGCCGGGCACATCCCCGGCGCGGTGAGCGCGCCGACCGCGGACAACCTGGACGCCGACGGCCGGTTCCGCCCCGTCGACGACCTGACCGCGCGGTTCGCCGCCCTCGGGGTGGCCGAGGGCGGCGAGGTCGCGGTCTACTGCGGCTCCGGCGTGACCGCCGCGCACCAGGCGGCGGCGATCGTGCTGGCCGGGCGCACGCCGGTGCTGTACCCGGGCTCGTGGTCCCAGTGGTCGAACGATCCGGACCGCCCGGTCGCCGTCGGGGAGTGACGCCGGACCGCGAGCCGGGTCGGGGTCAGCCCGCCGTCCGGCCGCCCGCCGAGGCCGCGCCGAGCCAGGTGTGCGGGTTCCCGTCCCAGCACCAGCCGAGCTTGGGCCGGCGCTCGCTGATCCACACCGCCGGCACCCGCTGGTTCCCGGCCCGCGAGCCCATCAGCGAGAAGCACCGGTTCGGTCGCAGCATGTCCGGCCGGACCGCGACCAGCGCGATCCCCTCGGCGACGGTCAGCGGCGTGCGTCCGCGGCTCCGGACGGTCGTCAGCGCGTCCTCCGGCCGGGTGTTGCAGAACTCCGTCCCGGTGTCGACGTCGAGCAGCAGGTACGGCTCGGCGGGCAGGTCGAGGTCGGGCAGCGGGCGGTAGCCGGCCATCTCGTCGTCGTCGATCACGCTGACGCCGGGGCGCGTCCCGCGGCGCAGCGCCGGCACCGACGCGTTGGCCCGCGCGGTGCCGCCGTCGAGCACCAGGACGAACGGCACGTGGTCGTCGGGGTCGACGGACGACGGCCCGGCCGCGGCGCCGGCGGCGAGCGCGGCACGCAGCGGGGCGACCGCGGCGACGAGGTCGGCGGGGGACAGGCCGTGCACCGCCGCCAGGCCGAGGTCGAGGTGCGCGCGGACCTGCCGGTCGAGCTCGGCGGCCGCCGCGGCACCGGGGTCGTAAGGCTCGGGCGCGCGGTCGGCGGCGGCGACGGTGGGCCAGGTGGGGTCGGGGGCGATGACGGGGACGGGCACTCCGCGCTCCTCGGGGTCGTCGGTCCGGGAGGGGGTGAACGCCCGGCGCGCCCGGCGGGTTCCCGAGGCAGCGCCTCAGTCGTCCGCCGGCTCCTTCGGCCGGTCGCGGTCCTTGCTCGGCTGCACCCGCTTCGGCTCGCCGGGCATCTTCGGGTACTCCGGCGGATAGGGCAGGTCGCCGAGGTCGTGGTCCCGCTCGTCCTTCGCCGCGAGCTCCAGCAGCCCGTCGAGCGACCCCGGCGCGACGGCGTCGGTGCCCTCGGCCGGCGAGGTGCGCGCGACCAGCGGCGCGAACAGGTCGCCCACCTCCGCGAACCGGGCGGGCATGGTCGTCACGTCGAAGTCGTCCGGGTGCACGTCCGGCACCTCCTCCCAGCGCAGCGGCGCGGAGACGGTGGCGCGGCGGTTCGGGCGGACCGAGTAGGCGGAGGCGATCGTGCGGTCGCGGGCCATCTGGTTGTAGTCGACGAAGATGGTCTCGCCGCGCTCCTCCTTCCACCACTTCGTCGTGACCTGGCCCGGCAGCCGGCGCTCGAGCTCGCGGCCCAGCGCGATCGTCGCGCGACGGCACTGCGTGAACGACCAGCGCGGCTCGATCGGCACGAAGATGTGGAGGCCGCGGCCGCCCGACGTCTTGGGGAACCCGGTCAGCCCGTGCTCGGCGAGGATCTCGCGCACGTGCGGCGCGACCCGGGCTGCGTCGTCGAAGGTCGTGCCGGGCTGCGGGTCCAGGTCGATGCGGAGCTGGTCGGGCGCCTCGACGTCGGCGCGGGTCACCGGCCACGGGTGGAACGTCAGCGTGCCGAGGTTCGCGGCCCAGGCGACCACGGCCAGCTCGGTCGGGGTCACCTCGTCGGCGGTGCGGCCGGACGGGAACGTGATCGTCGTCGACTCGACGTAGTCCGGCGCGCCCTGCGGGACCCGCTTCTGGAAGAACGCGTCGCCCTTGTTGTCCATGCGGGTCGACAGCTTCGCGCCCTCGAACCAGCCGCGCGGCCAGCGCTCCAGCGTCGTCGGCCGGTCGCGCAGCGCGCCGAGGATGCCGTCGCCGACGCTCACGAAGTACCGGACGACGTCGATCTTGGTCAGGCCGCGGTCGGGGAAGTAGACCTTGTCGGGGTTGGAGACCCGCACGGTGCGGCCGCGCACCTCGATCTCCTCGGCGGGCACCTTCGACGGGCTCATGGAGGTCACGCTAGGGCCGACCGCCGACGCGCGCACCCACCCGGCCGAGATGAGCGCGCGCCCAAGGGTGTCAGGCGGCCGGCGCGTTCCCGCCCGCGGCGAGCGCGGCGTCCAGGTCCTCGAGGATCCGCCGGCACTCCTCGACGTCCCAGGGCGTGCCCGCGATCTCGAACTCGAACAGCACCGGCCGGCCCGACCGGGCCGCGATGTCACGAGCGGCGTGCTGGTAGTACCGGCCGAAGTTCCGGTTCCCGCTGCCCAGCACGCCGACCATGCGGCGGCGGTTCACCTCGGAGCGCAGGAACCGGCGGACCGCCTCGGGGATGGTGTCGTTGGCCTCGTTGCCCGTCTTGTACGACGGCGTGAGCAGCACCCACGGCCCGTCGGCCTCGCTCAGCCGCACCGCGCGCTCGGACAGGTCCCGCACGGGCCGGTCCAGCCGCAGCGCGAACGACCGCACGAGCCCGGAGCTCGACGAGTAGTAGTACACGGGGGTCTGCCGCACGCTCACGCCTCCGACCCTCCCCGCACGGCGCCCGCGGCGCCGGGGACCTACGTCCCGCGCTCCCATCGTCGGCCCCGGGGTCGCCGAGTCTGCACTTCTCGTCTGCGCGCGGCGGCGGGCTCGGAGTGCGGAAATGGAGACTCGGCGGGGTTCTCGGCGGGGAACGCAGGACGGCCGGGCACCCCCCGCAGGGGTGCCCGGCCGTTCTGCGCGTGAGCGCGAGATCAGAGCTGGTCGCCCGTGCCGCTCTCCGACGGGGCGCTCGCGTCCGAGGCCGGGGCGCTGCCGCCGCGGGCCGCCGCGATCGACTCGTGCGCCGCCGCCACGACGGCGTCCGCCGTGATGCCGAACTCCTCGTAGAGCGTCTCGTACGCGGCCGAGGCGCCGTAGTGCTCGAGCGACACGGCACGGCCGGCGTCGCCGAGGATCTTCCACCAGGACAGCGCGATGCCGGCCTCGACGGAGACGCGGGCCTTCACCGAGGACGGCAGGACCGACTCGCGGTAGGCCTCGTCCTGCTCGGCGAACCACTCCAGCGACGGCGCCGAGACCACGCGGGTCGGGACGCCGGCGGCCTCGAGCTGCTCGCGGGCGGCGACCGCCAGCTGCACCTCGGAGCCGGTGCCGATGAGGACGACCTCCGGCGTGCCGGTGGACGCCTCGAGCAGCACGTACGCGCCGCGGGCGACGCCCTCGGCGGACGCGAAGCCCTCCTCGCCGCGGGGGAACGTCGGGACGTTCTGCCGGGTGAGGATGAGCGCGGCGGGGCCGTCGGTGCGCTCGAGGATCGCCTTCCACGCCTGCGCCGTCTCGTTGGCGTCGGCGGGGCGGACGACCGCGAGGCCCGGGATGGCCCGGACGGCGGTGAGGTGCTCGACCGGCTGGTGGGTCGGGCCGTCCTCGCCGAGGCCGATCGAGTCGTGCGTCCACACGTAGATCGCCGGCACGCCCATGAGCGAGGCCAGGCGGACCGAGCCGCGCATGTAGTCGGAGAACGTGAAGAACGTCCCGCCGTACGGCCGGGTCAGGCCGTGCAGGGCGATGCCCGACAGGATCGCGCCCATGCCGTGCTCGCGGATGCCGAAGTGCAGCGTGCGGCCGTACTGGTCGCCCGCGAACTCGTGCGTGGAGCGCTCGGCCGGGATGAAGGACGGCTCGCCCTTCATGGTGGTGTTGTTCGAGCCGGCGAGGTCGGCCGAGCCGCCCCAGAGCTCGGGCAGCACCGGCGCGAGGGCGGAGAGCACCTCGCCGGAGGCGGCGCGGGTGGCGACGGCCTTGCCGGCGGGGAACGTCGGCAGCGCGTCGGCCCAGCCGGCCGGCAGCTTGCCGGCGCGCAGGCGCTCGAGCAGCTCGGCGCGCTCCGGGTTGGCCTCGCGCCAGGCGTCGAAGCCCTTGCTCCACTCGGCCTTGGCGGCGGCGCCGCGCTCGAGGGCCTTGCGGGTGTGCGCGATGACCTCGGGCGCCACGTCGAAGGACTTCTCGGGGTCGAAGCCGAGGACCTCCTTGAGGCCCTTGACCTCGTCGGCGCCCAGCTTGGAGCCGTGCGAGCCGTGGGTGTTCTGCTTGGTCGGCGACGGCCAGGCGATGATCGTGCGCAGGCCGATGAACGACGGGCGGTCGGTGACGGCCTTGGCGGCCTCGATCGCGGCGTGCAGCGCGTCCACGTTCTCCGTGTACTCGCCGCCGGAGGTCCAGTCCACGAACTGGACGTGCCAGCCGTAGGCCTCGTAGCGCTTGACGACGTCCTCGGTGAACGCGATCTCCGTGTCGCCCTCGATCGAGATGTGGTTGTCGTCCCAGATCGCGATGAGGTTGCCGAGCTTCTGCGTGCCGGCGATGGACGAGGCCTCGGAGGACACGCCCTCCTGCAGGTCGCCGTCCGAGCAGATCGTGTAGACGAAGTGGTCGAACGGGCTGGTGCCCGGCGCCGCCTCGGGGTCGAGCAGGCCGCGCTCGCGGCGGGCGGCCATGGCGAAGCCGACCGCGGAGGAGATGCCCTGGCCGAGCGGGCCGGTGGTGATCTCGACGCCGTCGGTGTGCTTGTACTCGGGGTGGCCGGGGGTCTTGGAGCCCCACGTGCGCAGCGCCTCGATGTCCTCGAGCTCCAGGCCGAAGCCGGCCAGGTAGAGCTGGATGTACTGCGTCAGCGAGGAGTGGCCCGCCGACAGGATGAACCGGTCGCGGCCCAGCCAGTGCGGGTCCGCCGGGTCGTGCCGCAGCACGTTCTGGTAGAGCAGGTACGCGGCCGGGGCCAGGCTGATCGCCGTGCCGGGGTGGCCGTTGCCGACCTTCTCCACCGCGTCCGCGGCCAGGACACGCACCGTGTCGACAGCCTTGACGTCGAGCTCGGTCCAACCGACCTGCTGGGCCACAGGAGCCTTCGCGTTCACCGCACCTCATTTCCGCCCGGACCTCGGCGGCCCGGATCTTCGGGGGTTTCTGCTCGCCCGGTCGCGACGGACCGGCCGCGGGCACTGCCTCCGAGCCTAGACTCCCGGGCGGTCACGCGGGACATCGGGCCCAGGGGGCCGGCCCGCGGACGAGGTAACCGACAGGCGGACACGCGTCTCGTGCGTCGGACGGTTGACCTACGCTTGACCGGTGACCGACCCCCAGCCCTCGCTCGAGGCCCGCCGCGGCCTCGCGCGCCACGAGGTCCCCGACCCGTTGCGCAACGACGTCCGGATGCTCGGCGAGTTCCTCGGCCGCGTCATCCGCGAGTCCGGCGGCGACGACCTGTTCGACGACGTGGAGCGCGTCCGCGCGCTGACCATCCGCGCGCACGACGAGCAGGACCTGTCCGCGCTCACGGAGGCGGAGGAGCTCGTCGGCTCCTTCTCCATCGGGCGCGCCCAGCAGGTCGCCCGCGCCTTCACCTGCTACTTCCACCTGGCGAACCTCGCCGAGGAGCACCACCGCGTCCGCGTGCTGCGCGCGCGCGAGGCGGAGCTGCCGGCCGGCGAGCTCATGCAGGACGACTCCCTGCCCGCCGCGATCGACGCGCTGGCGGGCGAGGTCGGCCGCGACGAGGCCGTGCGCCGGCTCCAGGAGCTCGAGTTCCGCCCGGTGCTCACCGCGCACCCGACGGAGGCCCGCCGCCGCTCGGTGTCCCGGGCGATCCGGCGCATCTCCGACCTGCTGGCCGAGCGCGACGCGCTCGCCGCGGGCGGCACCTCCCGCGCGGAGAACGACCGCCGCATCCTCGAGGAGATCGACACGCTGTGGCGCACCTCGCCGCTGCGGGCGCAGAAGCCCACGGTGCTGGACGAGGTCCGCACGGTGATGAACATCTTCGACACGACGCTGTTCGACACCTTCCCGACCGTGTACCGCCGCCTGGACGACTGGCTGTCTGGCGAGGGCGCGGGTCGCCGCGAGCCGGCGGTCCGCCCGTTCGTGCGGCTCGGGTCCTGGATCGGCGGCGACCGCGACGGCAACCCGAACGTCACCGCCGAGGTGACCCGGGCCGCCGCCGCGCTGGCGAGCGAGCACGTGCTGACCGCGCTGGAGGAGTCGGCGCGGAAGATCTCGGCGAAGCTCACGCTCGACGACACCGGCACCCCGGCCAGCGCGGAGCTCACCGCGCTGTGGCACCGGCAGCGGGACCTCTCCGAGGACGCCGCGACCAAGGCCGCCGCCGAGGTGAAGCACCAGCCGCACCGCCGCGCGCTGCGCATGGTCGCGGAGCGGCTCGCCGCCACCCGCCGCCGGGACGCGGACCTGTCCTACGCCGGCCCGGAGGAGGTGCTGGCCGACCTCGACGTCGTGCAGCGCTCCCTGGAGGCCGCGGGCGCGACCCGCGTCGCGTTCGGCGACCTGCAGAAGCTCATCTGGCAGGTGCAGACCTTCGGGTTCCACCTCGCCGAGCTCGAGGTGCGCCAGCACTCGCAGGTGCACGCCGCGGCGCTCGCGGACATCGAGGCCAAGGGCCTGGACGGCGACCTGGAGCCGCGCACGGTCGAGGTCCTCGACACCTACCGCGCGATCGGCGCCGTGCAGCGCCGGTACGGCGTCGCCGCCGCCCGCCGGTACATCGTGTCGTTCACGCAGGCGCCGGAGCACCTGGCCGCGGTCTACCAGCTCGCCGAGCTGGTGTTCCCGGACCCGGCCACCCGCCCGGTGATCGACGCGATCCCGCTGTTCGAGACCTTCGCGGACCTCGAGGCCAGCGTCGACATCCTCGAGTCGATGCTCACGCTGCCCGCCGTGCAGGCCCGGCTCGCGGAGAACGGCCGGCGCGTCGAGGTCATGCTCGGCTACTCCGACTCGTCCAAGGACGTCGGCCCGGTGGCCGCGACCCTCGCGCTCGACGTGGCGCAGAGCCGGATCGCCGCGTGGGCCGCGAAGCACGAGATCAGCCTCACGCTGTTCCACGGCCGCGGCGGCGCCCTCGGGCGCGGCGGCGGCCCGGCCAACCGCGCCGTGCTGGCCCAGCCCCCGGGCTCGGTCGACGGCCGGTTCAAGCTCACCGAGCAGGGCGAGGTCATCTTCGCCCGGTACGGGAACCCGACGATCGGCGCCCGGCACATCGAGCAGGTCGCCGCGGCGACCCTGCTGGCGGGCGCCCCGTCGACCGAGCAGCGGAACGCGGCCGCCACCGCGCGGTTCGCCGACCTGGCCTCCGCGCTGGACGCGTCGTCCCGCACCCGGTTCTACGAGCTGGTGCGCGCGGAGGGCTTCCCGCAGTGGTTCGCCCAGGTCACCCCGCTGGAGGAGATCGGCCTGCTGCCGATCGGCTCCCGCCCGGCGCGCCGGGGCCTGTCCGTCGAGTCGCTGGACGACCTGCGGGCGATCCCGTGGGTGTTCTCCTGGTCGCAGGCCCGGACCAACCTGGCCGGCTGGTTCGGCCTCGGCACCGCGCTGGAGTCGGTCGGCGACCTCGCCGAGCTCCAGGCCGCGTACGCGGAGTGGCCGCTGTTCAGCACGATGATCGACAACGTCGAGATGTCGCTGGCGAAGACGGACGAGCGGCTGGCCGAGCGGTACCTCGCGCTGGGCGACCGGGACGACCTGGCGCAGCTCGTGCTCGAGGAGATGGCGCTCACCCGCCGCTGGGTGCTGACGATCACCGGGTCGGACCGCATCCTGTCCCGCCGCCGGATCCTCGGCCGGGCCGTCCAGCTGCGCAGCCCCTACGTGGACGCGCTGTCGCTGCTGCAGATCCGGGCGCTGCGCGCGCTGCGGACCGGCGAGTCCGAGGACCTGGTCGAGGAGAACAAGCGACTGCTGCTGCTGAGCGTCAACGGCGTCGCCGCCGGCCTGCAGAACACCGGCTGACCGGACCGGCCCCGCACGCGCGACGGCCCGGCACCCCGCGAGGGGTGCCGGGCCGTCGGCGTTCCGGGGCGTCAGGCCCAGAGGCGCTTCGTGGCGATCTGCGCGCCCTCGACCAGGGTCCCGAGCTTGGCCCACGCGATCTGGTGGTGGATGCGTCCGCCCAGGCCGCAGTCGGTCGCCGCGACGACGTTCTCCCGGCCGACCAGCCGCGCGAACCGCTCGATGCGGTCGGCGACGAGCTCGGGGTGCTCGACGACGTTGGTCGCGTGCGACACCACGCCCGGGAGGATCAGCTTGCCCTCGGGCAGCTGGACGTCCTCCCAGACCCGCCACTCGTGCTCGTGCCGGACGTTGGCGGCCTCGAACGAGTAGGCACCCGCGTTGACCTTGAGCATCGACCGGACGATGTCCTTCATCGGCAGGTCGGTGGTGTGCGGGCCGTGCCAGGAGCCCCAGCACAGGTGGTACCGGATCCGGTCCTCGGGCAGCCCGCGCAGCGCGTGGTTGAGCGCCTCGACCCGGAGCTCCGTGAACTTCACGTAGTCCTCGACGGTCGGCTCCGGGGTGATCTGGTCCCAGTTCTCCGCCATCGACGGGTCGTCGATCTGCAGCACCAGGCCGGCGTCGATGATCGCGACGTACTCCTCGCGCAGCGCGTCGGCGAGCGCCCAGACGTACTCCTCGTCCGTGGCGTAGTACTCGTTGTCCATCCGCGCGGCCGACGCCGGGGCGATGGAGGTGATGAAGCCCTCCCGCGCGCCGGTGGCGTCGAGCGCCGCGCGCAGGTTGGCGACGTCCTCGGCCACCGCGTCCTGGCCGGTGTAGGTCACCGGGGCCACGGCGGTCGGGAACGGCTTGGGGTCGCCGCCGTGGAACACGCCGCTGGTCGGGTCGGCGTACGCCTCCTCGAACGCGGCGCGGTCGCGGCGGCGGCCGAACCCGGTCACCTTGACGTCGCCGGGGCCGGACTGGACGTCCTTGAAGATCCAGGACGCGCCGTCGCGCAGCTCCAGGCCGCCGAGCCGCTGGAACGAGTACGACCACCAGGCGCCGTAGTCGATCGCGCTGGTCATGGCCTTGCCGAACTCGCCGTCGCCGGGCACGTCGAGGCCGAGGTCGACCTGGCGGCGCACCAGGTCCGTGACGGTGTCCCGGAGCAGGCCGGCGTGGTCCCCGGCGTCCTGGCCGGCCTCGCGGGCGGCGTTGGCGGCGATCAGCTCCGGCGTGCGCGGGAGGCTGCCGGCCTGGCTCGTGAGGATGTGGTCGGTGCTGCGGATCATCGGGTCTCCCGGCTCGGGGCGGACGTGCGGGCCCATCGTCGCACCGCGTCCGGACCCGGGTGCTGCCCGTCCAGGGGTCGGGCCGCGGCTGCGTGCGCGTCCGCGCCGGCCGGGCCGTCGCCGGTCAGAGCCGCGGGAGCACCTGCTCGCGCACCTGCTTGCGCAGCACCTTGCCGAGCATCGACCGCGGCGTGTCCTCGATCGCGACCACCCGCTGCGGCACCTTGTACGCCGCGAGGTGCTCGCGGCAGTACGCGCGCAGCGCCGCCTCGTCCAGCGCTGCGCCCGGCTCGAGCTCGACCGCGGCGACCACCATCTCGCCGCCGCGCTCCAGCGGCTTGCCGATCACGGCGGCGTCGGCGACCGACGGGTGCCCGCGGAGCACGGCCTCGACCTCCGACGGGGAGACGTTGAACCCGCCGGTGATGATGAGCTCCTTGGCGCGGTCCACGATCGTGGTGAACCCGTCGGGGTCGACGGTCACGATGTCGCCGGTGCGCAGCCAGCCGCCCGGGAGCAGCGTCGCGGCCGTCTCGTCCGGGTTGTTCCAGTAGCCGGCGAACACCTGCGGGCCGTGCAGCAGCAGCTCGCCGGGCTCGCCCGCCGGGACGTCCGTCGTCGGGTCGTCCGGGTCCACGACGCGCATCCGCGTGGACGGGAACGGGACGCCGATCGTGCCGGTGCGCCGGGTCGGGTGGAACGGGTTGCCCAGCGCGACGGGGGACGACTCGGTCATGCCGTAGCCCTCGACGAGCAGCCCGCCCGACATCGACTCCCACAGCTCGACGGTGGCGTCCGGGAGGTTCATCGCGCCCGAGATGCAGAACCGGCAGGACGCCAGGGACACCCCGCGCTCCTTTGCGGCCATCGCGGTGCGCTCGTAGATCGGCGGCACGGCGCAGTACACGGTCGCCGGGGACTTCGTCATCGCGTCCAGCACGAGGCCCGTGTCGAACTTCGGGAACAGCACGAGCAGCCCCTGCTTGAGCACGCCGTACGTGAGGTAGAGCGTCATGCCGAACGCGTGGAACATCGGCAGGATCGCGTAGAACACCTCCTTGCGGTACTCCGCCCCGTGCATCCACGCCTCGCCCTGCAGCGCGTTGGCGTACAGGTTCAGGTGCGTCAGCATCGCGCCCTTGGGGCGGCCGGTGGTGCCGGAGGTGTACTGGATCGCGGCCAGGTCGGTCACGGCGGGGCGCGGGTGCGCCGGGTCGAGCGGGCCGTGGGAGAGCAGGTTCTCCCACGGGATCGTGCCCGGCGCGGGCGCGGGCGCGGTGAGCGACCGGCGGGTCGCGCGCAGGCTCGGCACGGGCAGGGCCAGCGCCGCGCGCTTCACCGCGGGGAACGCGCGGAGCAGGTTCACCGACACGACGTGCTCGACGCCGACGTCGGCGGGGAACTGCTTCACCTGCTCGACGGCCTTGTCCCACGCGATGACGACCCGCGCGCGGTGGTCCTCGAACTGGTGCCGCAGCTCGCGCGACGTGTAGAGGGGGTTGTGCTCGACGACGACGGCGCCCAGCCGGAGCACCGCGTAGTACGCGACCACGTGCTGCGGGCAGTTCGGCAGCAGCAGCGCGACCCGGTCCCGCGGCTGCACGCCCAGCCGGCGCAGGCCCTCGGCGGCGCGCTCGACCTGCGCGCCGAGCTCGGCGTACGAGGTGCGGCGGCCGAAGAACTCCAGCGCCGGCGCGTCGCCCGCCTCGGCGACGGAACGCTCGAGCATCGCCACCAGCGACTCGGTGGGGAGCTCGATGTCGGCGGGGACGCCGGGCTGGTACTGCGCGAGCCAGGGACGGTCGTCGGTCGAGGTCATGCCGCTATTGTGGCGGGATCAGCCCAGGCGCGGGGCGGCGAACGGCACGCGCTGCGCCAGGTCGCGGAGCACGTGCAGCAGGATCCGGTTGAACGCGACCGGCGCGTGGCTGTTCACGTCGTGCCCGGCGTTCGGCACCACCCACTGCCGCGCGCCCGGGTGCGCCCCGAGGTAGCGCCGTGCGCCGAACCGCAGGGGGTCCCGCGCGCCGTTGACCAACCACACCGGCAGCGCGAGCCGGCGCAGGTCCTGCACCGGCGTGTAGCCGTGCAGCGCGCTCAGCATGTCCGTGACGACGTGCCAGGTGCCGCCGCCCAGGCCGAGCGCGCCGACCACCCGGCGGGACGCGCGGCGGTAGGCGCCGAGCGGCTTGCCCTTCAGGTCGGTCGAGCAGCCGGCGAGCACGACGCCGGCGAGCCGGTCCTCGTGCCGCGCCGCGTAGGCGAGCGACATGTACCCGCCGAGCGACAGGCCGACCAGGAGCGGCGGCTCGGCGCAGGCGCGCACGGCGGCGTCGATGGCGTCGAGGCCGCCCTCGAACGTCAGGCGCTCGTGCGCGCGGCTGCCGTGGCCGGGCAGGTCGATCGCGATCGTCGGGTGGCCGCCCTCGGTGAGCGCGCGGACCTGGTCGTCCCAGATCTTCGACGAGGTGCGGGTGCCGTGCACGAGCACGATGGGGTGCGGCTGGTTCTCAGGGGTGGACATGTGCCGTTCCGGGGGGAGGTGCGGCCGGCCGTCTGCGGCCGGTCGTCGCATCGCCGCGGCGATGGTCCGGACCGCGGGATCTGCCTCCACGGTAAGCCCGGAACCTGGGACGCACCTGGGTCGCCCGGGATTCACCCGGGTGACCCGCGTCACGGGTCCGCGGGCCCGCAGGTCAGACGCCGAGCAGCCCCCGGCGGTGCGCGATCGCGACCGCCTCGGCCCGTCCGCCGGCGCCCAGCTTGTCCAGCACCCGGGACATGTGGACGGAGACGGTCTTGCCGCTGATGTAGAGCCGCTCGCCGATCTGGCGGTTGCTCAGGCCCTCGGCGGCGAGCGCCAGCACCTCGGACTCGCGGCCCGTGAGGACGTCCGTGCCCCAGGCGACGACGCCCGGGACGTCGAGCCGACCGCGGCGCGCGAGGTCGGTGACGGCGGTGACCAGGGGAGCGGCGCCGATCGCCCGCGCCTCGGCCAGCGCGGCGGCCGCCTCCGCGCCCGCACCGGCGCGGTCCCCGGCACCGAGCAGCGCCTCCGCAAGCCGCCACCGGGTGCGCGCGAGCTCGTACCGGTAGCCGTAGTCGAACTCGGTCACCGCGGCGGCCCAGGCGTCCGGGTCGGCGACGCCGAGCAGCCGGGCGTGCTCGGCGTGCGCACGGGCCAGCCACGCGCGACCCTCCGGCCCGAGCTGCCCGCCGCGCGGCCGGCCGCGGTCGGCGGTGACGACCGCGCGGTTGAGCAGCCGCGCGCCGAGGTCGAGCCGCGCCTCGGGGTCCCGGCCGGCGAGCCGGTCGGCGGCGGCCTGGTCGGCGAGCGCGGCGATGCCGAGCGCCGACAGCCAGATGCCGCCGAGGAAGTAGTCGGACCACACGCGGCTGATCTCGTCGATGAGCTCGTGCGCGAGGGCCACGGCCTCGTCCAGGCGTCCGGCCCAGGTGAGGGCGTCGACGGCGCAGCCGCCCGCGATGAGCGTGATCATCGTGTCGTCGTGCTGGCCGTGCAGCAGGGACAGCCCGCGGTCGGCCGCGTCCGCGTCGCCCCGCGCGACGGCGGCGTACATCTGCACCCCGTCGACCGCGGACGCGGCGCGCGGCGGGCCGGGGTCGGCGGCGGGCGCCGGCGGCGTGAGGTCGCCGCGTGCGTACCGGACGATCTCGGCGAACAGCCGCAGCTCGACGCCGTACGCGCTCCAGGTCAGGCCGGACCGCGCGGCGAGCTCCAGCCCGGCCGCGGTGGTCGCGGCGGCCTCGTCCAGCCGGCCCGCGTAGTACCGGTTCGCGGCGAGGTTGTAGGTGCACCGCAGCTCGGTGGTGGTGTCGCCGGCGTCCCGCGCGCGGTGCAGGGCCACGGTGAGCAGGTCGGCGGCGCGGTCCCGGTCGTCGACGACGAGCACGGCCAGCGAGATGAGCGCGTCGGCCTCGGCGTCCACGGCGCCCGCGGCGCGCGCCTCGTCCACCGCGGCGGCGGCCGAGACCTCGGCCTGGTCGTCCAGGTCGGAGTTGAGCGCCGCGCGGGCGTGCGTCGCGAGGGCCCACGCCCGCGCCGCGTCGGGGGTGCCGTCGAGGTCGGCGAGCGCCTCGAGCGCGCGGTCGGTCTCGCGCAGCGCCTCGTCGACCCGCTCCGCCCCGAGAAGGTGCCGGGCGAGCGTGGTGCGCAGCGCCGCGACCCGGCGTGCCCCGGCGTCGTCGCCCGCGCCGCTCGCCGGGCGGTCGACCGCCGCGACGGCCTCGCGCGCCATCGCCACCGCGCGGTCCCCGAGCCCGGCCCGCCCGCCGGCCGCCGCGGCCGCGAGCAGCACGTCGACCCGCTCCTCCCCGAGGTCCTCGGCGGCGGTGGGCACGCCCGGCCACAGCCGGAGCACGGTCTCCAGGTGCCGCAGCTCCTCCGCCGGCGCGAGCACCCGGCCGGCCTCGCGCGCGGCGTCCCGGGACGCGAGGAGGGCGAGCCGGTTGTCGTGGGAGAGCAGCGCGTGGTGCGCGCGCTCCGCCGGGGTGGCGAGCGTCGGGTCGGCCGCGGAGGCCAGCAGGTAGTCCCGGTGCAGCGCGACCTGCTCGCCCGGGAGCAGGTCGGCGTACACCGCCTCCGCCAGCAGCGCGTGCCGGAACGCGATCCGGCGGTCCTCGCCGACCAGCACGTGGTGGGCGACCGCGTCCCGCAGCGCCGCGTCGAACGCCGCGTGCCGGGCCGGGTCGTCGGAGGTGCCCGCGACGACCGCCCGCAGCAGCGGCTCGGCCACCCGGCGGCCCGCGGCGGACGCCGCCCGCACCAGGCGCTGCACGTCCGGGTCGAGCGACTCCAGCCGGGCCCGGAGGACGTCGGCGAGCGTGCCCGGGAGGTCGGCGTCGGTGCCGCGGGCCTCGGTCAGCTCCTCGGCGAAGTAGGCGTTGCCCTCCGACCGGCGCTGGATGCGGCGCAGCGCGGCCTCGGGCAGGGGCTGCCCCGCGAGCCCCGTGGTGAAGGCGCGCAGCTCGTCCGGGGTGAACGGCGGCAGGTCGATCCGCTCGACCCGCGGGTGCCGCCCCAGCTCGGCCAGCACCGGCCGCAGCGGGTGCCGGCGGTGCAGGTCGTCCGCGCGGTAGGAGCCGACGAGCAGCACCGGCTCCGCGCGCAGCCGCGCCACCAGGAACCGCAGCAGGTCGCGGCTGGACGAGTCGGCCCAGTGCAGGTCCTCGAGCACCAGGACGAGCGGTCGCCCGGGCGAGCCCGCCGCGGCGAGCGCCGCGGCCACGCCGTCGAACAGCTGCAGCCGCTCGGCCTGCTCGTCGGCGCCCGTGCGGACCGGGTCCGCCGACCCGGCGGCGCCCGACGGCAGCAGCCGGCGCAGCGCCGGGCGGGCGGCCACGACGTCGGCGACGCCGGGGCAGTCCGCGTCGACGACCTGGTGCAGGGCGTCCGCGAACGGCAGGTACGGCAGGCCGATCTCGCCCAGGTCCACGCAGTGGCTGATCACGACGGTGGCGCCGCGGGCCGTCGCGAGCCGGGCGGTGTGGGTGAGCAGCCGGGTCTTGCCGACGCCCGCGTCCGCGCCGAGCAGCACCAGGCCCGGCTCACCGGCCCCCGCGCGCTCGACGGCCGCGAGCAGCGCCGCGACCTCCTCGTCGCGGGCGACGAAGGGCGCGCGTCCCACCGACCGGCTCATGAGGTCGATGGTGGCAGCCTCCACCGACACGCGTCCCCTCCTTCTGCCGTCGGCGGATCAGCGGCGTCCGCGCCGCCAGCGCCAGCCCAGGTCCGACCCGCGCACCGCGGCGCGGACGACCTCCTGGCGGTAGGCCACCTCGGCGTCGAGCGCCGGGCCCCAGATGGTGTCCATGTCCGTCTCCTCGGTGGTGCGTGCCCCGCCGGTCCGGCGGTGGCGTGCCGGGCCCCTCCCGGCAGGAACCACCCTGGTGCTGAGGCCGGGGGCGCCGGATCGGTCGATCGGCCAGTCCCCGCGACCGGGATGGGACGGCCGCGCGCCTGAGGTGCCCCTGAGGCGGCCGGTCGTCGGCTGAGGCGGCCGGTGAGGTGGGCCTGAGGCGGCCGCCGGCGGGCGGGTCGTGCGAGGCTCGAGGCATGACGACCGCCACCACCGAACCCCGCCCCGCCCCCGCGCGCGACGTGCTCGACGAGGTGTTCGACGCCGTCCTGTTCGACATGGACGGCACGCTCATCTCGTCCACGCGCTCCGTCGAGCGGTGCTGGCTGCGGCTCGCCGGCGAGTTCGGGATGCCCACCGACGACCTGTCGCCGTTCCGGTACCACGGCGTGCCGGCGCGGGACATCCTCGACCTGCTGCTCGCCGACCGGGACGCGGCGGAGCGGGCGGCGGCCCTGGCCCGGGTCGTCGAGCTGGAGGTGTCCGACACCGAGGGCATCGAGGTGCTGCCCGGCGCGGTCGAGGCGCTCGCGGCGCTCGGCGCGTCCGGTGGCGCCGCCGGCCGCGCGGCGGTGGTGACCTCCTGCGGCGGCCGCCTGGCCGCCGCACGCATCGCGGCGGTGGCGCTGCCGGTCCCGGCGACGGTCGTCACCGCCGACGACGTCGAGCGCGGCAAGCCCGACCCGGAGCCGTACCGCGTGGGCGCGGACCGCCTCGGCGTGGACGTCCGGCGCTGCCTGGTGGTCGAGGACGCGGAGTCCGGGATCCGGTCCGGGCGCGCGGCGGGGGCGGCCGTGCTCGCGCTGCGCACGACCGAGGCCGAGGGGCCGGGCGGCGGGGCGGACCTGGTGGTCGACGACCTGTCGGCGGTGCGGTTCGAGGTGACGGGCGCGGGCGTGCGGGTGCGGCGGGCCTGACCTCCCGCGGCCTCCGGGGCGGGCACGGAGCCGGTCAGGGTGCGGTTCAGGGTCCGGCCAGGGTCCGCCCCGGATGTGCCGCGCGAGCGGGACCGGCACCGTAGGGGGTGTCGCGGAGCACCGCGGCGCACGCGCAGCACGACGGGAGAGAACCACGATGACCGGCATCTACGAGTCCCTGTGGCGGAGCGGCCTGGTCCGGCCGCTGGACGGCCGGGTCCTGGGCGGCGTCTGCGCCGGCCTCGCGCGGCGGTTCGGCATCGACGCCTGGCCCATGCGGTGGCTGTTCCTGATCGTGCTGATCGTGCTGCCGGGGAGCCCGCTGCTGATCTACCCGCTGCTGTGGATCTTCATGCCGGGCGAGGACTGGGTCGCCCGGGTGCACGGTCCGAACGCGTACGCGCAGGCGTTCCCCGGCGCGCGCCCGCAGGGCTACCCGGCGCCGCAGCAGGCGCCGTACGCGCAGCCGTACCCGTACGACGAGCAGCCGCCGGCCGCGCCGCCGGCCCCGCCCACGACCCCGCCCACGACCCCGCCCACGACCCCGCCGACGACCCCGCCCACGACCCCGCAGCCGCCGGCCGACCCCGCCGACGGCCCGCGCTGACGCTCGGCCCTCAGGGGACCAGCACGTTGTACCGCGGGACCGGGGGGAGGGACCCGGTCTCGCGGAGCCACCGCGGGGACGCGTCGACGGGGAACGCGGTGACCGGGCGCACGCCGCCCGGCCCGACCCACCCGTAGACCAGCGCCCCGCCCCCGACGCCCTGCGCACGGACCACCACCGTGCGCAGGGCGTCGGCCGTCCCCGGGACGGCGTCGTCCCGGACCAGGAGCGCTCCGGGGCCCGGGGCGGCGAGCACCGGCAGCACCGCGTCGGTGACCCGCTCCAGCAGCGTGCGCCCGTCGGGCCGGTGCCACGGCAGCAGGTGCCGCGGGTCGAGCCCGAGCGCGCCCGCCAGCGCCCCGCCGGTCCACCGGTCCCGCTTGAGCCCGAACGGCGTCGCGGCCGTCGAGAGCAGGTAGCCGTACACGTGCGCCAGGCCGGCGTCCGCGCCGGGGAACTCGACCGGCAGCCCGGCTCGGCGCTGCAGCCAGGCGAGCACCGGCCCGGGGACGACGGGCGCGCCGGTCAGCTCGTCGACCACCGAGGACCGCCCCCAGCGGCCGAAGGTCTCGCGCTCGCGGTCGGCGTCGACCTGCGCGGCGAGCCAGCCGACGGGGCCTGAAGGGTGCAGCGCGCCGTCGGGGTCGTCGGCCGCGGCCCGGGCGGCGGCGTCCAGGGCGCGCAGGGCCTCGGCGTCGAGCGCGCGGACCGCGACGGCGTCGAGCGGCGCGGGACCGGAGGGCGTGGGGGAGGGGCGGGCGACGCGAGGCACGGCCGCACGCTAGCCCCGCGGGTGCGCCCGGCCGGCGGTCGGGCGGCGGCCACGTCCCCGCTCCCCACGAGTGTTCACCCGCCGTTCGCCGTTGTTCACGCGGCCGTGGTCATCTCGTCCAGAACGCACCCCTAGCGTGGACGGTGCGTCCAGACGGGCGTGACCCACCGGGCGATCCGCCCCCGCACGTCAGGCGACCCGTGAGCCGTACCGACACCCTCCTCCTGCTCGACTTCGACGGCACCGTCGCCGTCGGGCACGGGCCGGTGCACGCCTACGCCCGCGCCGCGGCGTCCAGCCTCGACCCCGACGCCCGGCGGGCGTTCCTGGCCGAGGCGACCGCCGCGGTCGAGGGGCTCGGCGACCCCGTCCCCGCCGGCCGCGGCGCGGGGAGGTCCGACGCGCGCGGCGCCTCCGCCGACGGCCTGCTGCCGCTCGACGGCTACGACCTGGTCCGCGTGCTCGCGGAGAAGCACGGCGTCGGCCCGCTCGCGCTGTCCGCCGCCTACCTCGCGAGCCGGCACGCGCTCGGCACCGACGACGCCCCGGTGTCCGCGCCGCTCGGGCTGGCCGCGGTGCTGGCCGAGGTGCGGACCGAGGCGACCGTCGTCCTCGCCACCAACGCCCCCGCCATCCGGCTCCCCGAGACGCTCGCCGCGCTCGGCCTGGCCGGCCTGCTCGACGGCGTGCTGACCGAGGTCGGCAAGCCCGCCGGCATGGCCGGAGTGCTCGACCGGCTCGGCGTCGCCCCGGCCGGCCCGGTGCGCGCGCTCAGCGTCGGCGACGTCTGGGCCAACGACCTGGCGCCCGTCGCCGCCCGCGGTCACGCGACCGCCCTCATCTCCCGGCGCCCGCCGCCGGAGGCCCGCCCCACGTGGACCGTCCCCGACCTGCCGGCGCTGTACCCGGCGCTCCGGGAGTGGGTCCGCGCGGACGGGCGCACCGCACCGTCCCAGCCCCAGCCCCAGCCCGCCCGGGTCCCCGCCCGGGTCACGACCGAAGGATGACCATGTCGAAGCACGTCCTGCCCGGCGCCGCCCTGCTGGCCGTCGCCGCGCTCGCCCTCTCGGCCTGCTCCGGCGACGCCGAGGCCACGCCGTCCGCCGGCGAGACCGCCGCCGACCCCACGTCGCTCACCCTCGCGCTGGTCCCCTCGCAGGACCAGGACGGCCTCGTCGACACCGCGAAGCCCCTCACCGACTACCTCACCGAGGAGCTCGGCATCGAGGTCACCGGCGTCGTGTCGAAGGACTACCAGGCCGCCGTCGAGGCGATGGGCGCCGACCAGGCGCAGATCGGCTTCCTGCCGTCGCTGCAGCTCTGGCAGGCCTCGGACATGTACGACGCCAGCGTCGTGCTGCAGACCGAGCGCAACGGCAACATCTCCTACCCCGCGCAGTTCATGACGAACGACCCCGACAAGTACTGCGAGGACGAGCCGGTCGAGCGCGACGGCATGCTGTTCTGCAACGGTGCCGACGCGCTGCAGGGCCCCGCGGGGCTCGACTCGATCACGAAGGTCGAGGGCGCCAAGGTCGCGCTGCTCGGACCGGCCTCCCCGGCCGGCTACATCTACCCCGTCCTCGCGCTGCAGGAGGCCGGCCTCGACACCGACGCCGACATCGAGCAGCTGCCCGTCACCGCGAACGACGCCTCCGTGCTGGCCGTCTACAACGGCGACGCCGAGGTGGGCTTCTCGTTCTGGGACGCCCGCACGATCGTCGCCAAGGACACCCCGGACG
The DNA here is from genome assembly GCF_019091725.1 of Cellulomonas sp. GbtcB1. Classification (NCBI taxonomy): domain Bacteria; kingdom Bacillati; phylum Actinomycetota; class Actinomycetes; order Micrococcales; family Cellulomonadaceae; genus Cellulomonas; species Cellulomonas sp. GbtcB1. Next base: position 88,031 of record NZ_JAGXJG010000006.1, read on the forward strand.
TCGGCCAGAAGGTCGTCGTGTTCGCCCTGACCGAGGAGATCCCGAACGACGGCGTCGCGCTCGCGGCCTCGCTGTCGCCCGAGCTCCAGGACCGCATCACCACGGCGCTCGAGGACTTCTCGAACACCGAGGAGGGCTCGCAGGTGCTCACCGACATCTACTCGATCTCCAAGCTCGCCCCGGCCGACCCGGCGTCGCTCGACGTCGTCGCCCGCGCGGCGGAGAAGCTCGGCCTGCAGTGAGCGCAGGCCTCCGGGCCGTTCCGGGCACCGCTGCCGTGGCCTCGGCCGCGGCAGCGGTGCCCGCGCCGTGGCCCGTCCGGATGCGCGACGTCGTCGTGCGGTACCCGAACGGCGTGACCGCGCTCGACGGCGTCTCGCTCGACCTGGAGCCGGGGGAGATGGTGGCCGTCGTCGGCCTGTCCGGCTCCGGCAAGTCGTCGATGATCCGCACGCTCAACGGGCTGGTGCCGGTCACCTCCGGCACCGTCGAGGTCGGTGGTCACGACGTGACCGCCGCCCGCGGCCGGGCGCTGCGCGCGCTGCGCGGCGAGGTCGGGATGATCTTCCAGAGCTTCAACCTGGCCGGCCGCGCGACCGTGCTGCAGAACGTCCTGGTCGGCCGGGTCGCGCACGCGCCGACGTGGCGCACGCTGCTCGGCGCGCACACCCCGCAGGACAAGGCCGTCGCGTACGAGGCGCTCGACCGGGTCGGCATGCTCGACCGGGCCTGGCACCGCGCATCGCACCTGTCCGGCGGGCAGCAGCAGCGCGTCGCGATCGCCCGGGCCCTGGCCCAGCAGCCGCGCGCCGTCCTCGCCGACGAGCCGGTCGCGAGCCTCGACCCGCCCACCGCGCACGGGGTGATGGCGGACCTGCGCCGGGTGAACCGCGAGCTCGGCATCACGGTCGTCGTGAACCTGCACCTGCTCGACCTCGCCCGCGAGTACGGGACGCGGCTGATCGGGCTGCGGGCCGGTCAGGTCGTCTACGACGGCCCCGCAGCCGACGCCAGCGACCGGGTGTTCGAGGACATCTACGGCCGGTCGATCCGCCCCGACGACGTGCTCGGCTCGTGAGCGCCGCCGACGTCGCCGCGCCGGCCGGGGTCCGCGCCGCGCGCCCCGCCCCCGTGCCGCCCCGGCGCCCCGCCGGGCGGTGGAAGGCCGCCGCCGGCTGGGCGGGAGTGCTCGCCGTCACCGCGCTCACGCTCGCCCCCGGGATCGGCGTCGAGGTCGACCTCGGCGCGCTCGCCCGGAACTGGCGGAACGGCGCGGACAAGATCGTCGCGCTGCTCCAGCCGGACTGGTCGTTCTTCCCGCGCACCGTCGAGCCGCTGCTCGAGACGCTGCAGATGGCCGTCATCGCCACGGCGGTCGCCGGCCTCGTCTCGCTGCCGCTCAGCCTGTGGGCCGCGCGCACCACCAACCCGCACCCGGTCCTGCGCGGCACCGTGCGCGGCGTGCTGAACGTCGTGCGGGCCGTGCCCGACCTGCTCTACGCGTCCGTGCTCGTCGCCATGGTGGGCGTCGGCGCGCTGCCCGGCATCCTCGCCCTGGTGCTGTTCGACGTCGGCATCGTCGTCAAGCTCGTCTCCGAGCAGCTGGAGGCCGCCGACACCGGCGCGCTCGAGGCGGCGCGCGCGGCGGGCGGCACCCAGCTGCAGGTGAACCGCTCCGTCGCGGTGCCGGACATGATGCCCGGCTTCTGGAACCAGCTGCTCTACGTCCTGGAGCTCAACGTCCGCGCGTCGTCGGTGCTCGGCCTGGTCGGCGCGGGCGGCATGGGCCTGCTCATCGACGCCGTGCGGTCGTTCTACCGGTACGACCAGCTCTCGCTCATCATCCTGGAGATCCTCGTCGTGGTGCTCGTCCTCGAGGCCGTCAGCAGCGCCGCCCGCCGGAGGCTGCTGTGACCGCCCCCGCCCCGGCGCCCGCGCCCGCCGCCGACCGTCGCGCCCGGGGCGTCCTGGCCGGCGCCGTCGTCCCGCCGCCCCGCCCGGCACGGCTCGCGCTGCGCGCGCTGTCGGCGACCGTCGTGGTGGTCGTCGTCGCCGCGTTCTGGTCGGTCGACATCTCCTGGGGCCGGCTCGCCGACCTGCCGTCCGAGGTCGTCCGCTACCTGTGGCTCATGTTCAGCGCGCCCGACTGGTCGGCGCTGCCCGAGGCCCTGTGGCAGACCTGGCGGTCCGTCGCGATGGCCTGGCTCGGCACGGTGCTCGGCATCCTGATCGCCACGCCGCTCAGCCTGCTCGCCGCCCGGGGCCACGGCCCGGCGCCCGTGCGCGGGGCGCTGCGGCTGGTGTTCGCGGTGATCCGAGCGGTGCCGGAGATCATCATCGCCATCGTCATCCTGTCGGTCACCGGCCTGACCCCGCTGACCGGCGCCCTGGCGCTCGCGGTCAACGGCGTCGGCACCCTCGGCAAGTGGGGTTACGAGGCGATCGAGGGCATCGGCCGCGGTCCCGTCGAGGCGGTCCGCGCCGCCGGTGGGTCCGGCGCCCACGTGCTCCGCTGGGGCGTCTGGCCCGAGGTGCTGCCCGCGTTCGGGTCCTTCTGGCTCTACCGGTTCGAGATCAACGTCCGCTCGTCCGCCGTGCTCGGCCTCATCGGCGTCGGCGGCATCGGTGACATGCTCACCTCCTACACGCAGTACCGGCAGTGGTCGACGGTCGGCGTGCTGCTCGTCGTGGTCGTGGTCGTCACGGTGGCGATCGACGCCGCGTCCGGGGCCCTGCGCCGCCGGATCATGGAGGGAGCCCGTGCCCGTGCCGTCCAGCCCTGACGTCGTCGCGCACCCCACGGTGCGGATCGCCACCGCGCTGCCCACCGTGCTCGCCAGCGAGCGCCGGGTCCTCGAGGAGGTGCTGCACCAGCCCGAGCGGGTCGTGGAGAGCACCGCCCAGGAGGTCGCCGACCGCGTCGGCGTCGGGCGGTCGACCGTCGTCCGCGCCTGCCAGGCCATCGGCTACAAGGGCTACCCGCAGCTGCGCGTGGCGCTCGCGGCCGAGCTCGCCCACCGGGACGAGGAGGTCGACTACGGGTCGAGCGCCCTCGGCCGGCTGCGGGCGGACATCGCGGCGCTCGCGGCTGCCCTGCCGCAGGTGACGGCGGTCCTCGACGAGGACACCGTCGAGCGGGCCGTCGGTGTGCTCACCGGGTCCCGGCGGCTGCTCGTCCTGGCCAACGGCCTGTCCGCGCCGCTCGCCACCGACATGGCCATGCGGCTCACCGCCGTCGGGCGGCCCGCGGATTTCGTCGCCGACTCCATCGGCCAGCAGATCGCCGCGCGCGGCCTCGCGCCGGGCGACGGCTGCGTGGTGCTCAGCGGGTCCGGCGCCAGCGAGGCGACGCTCAAGGTCGCGCGGGCGGCGCGGCAGGGGGGTGCCGCCGTCGTCGCCGTGACGTCGTTCCGCGGGTCGCCGCTGGGCGAGCTGGCGGACGTGGAGCTCGTCGTCGCGCCCGCCGCCACCACCTTCCAGCACGAGCTCGAGCGGACCTCGCGGATCGCGCTCGCCGTGCTGGTGGAGTCGCTGGTGGGCGTCGTGGCGGCGCGGTCCGGGGCGGTCGCGCAGGCGACGCACGACCGGGTGCTCGACATCCTCAGCGACAACCTGGCGGACTGAGCCTGCGCGGCGCCGCGCGGCTGCGCGGCGAGGGGCGCGGCGGTACGGCGAGGGCGTCAGCCCAGGACCTCGACCTCGACCTCCCATGCGAGGTCGTCGAGGATCTCGGCTGCGTGCGTGTTCGCGGCACGAACCGCCGTCTCGAGGTCCGGCGCCTCGCCCCGCAGGTCGAACGTCACCCGCCCGCCGACGAACCCGTCCGGGGCGTCGTCGCGCAGCGCGCCGAGGGCGTCGGCCATGCCGGCGCGGGTCTCGTCGTCGGGCACGTCGGGAACGGTGAGGTGGGCGACGTAGTCGGGCATGGGGGACATGGTGCCCGACGGCACCGACACGGGCCGTGGCTGTGACCTGTGCGGTCGACACCTGGTGGTCCTGGCCCGAGCCGCGCGCGGGAACCCGGATCAGAACGGGGGTGGCGCGTCGTAGGGGTCGGCGGTGGCGTCGTGGCTCTGCCCGGTGCCCGGCCGGGTGAGGTAGCGGTGCCCCGTGGGGGTGATCCACTCGTAGAGACCGGGTTCGATCTGCCGTAGTCGGAACCCGCCGTCGGTCTTGAGGCGGTGGTGCCGGTGGCACAGGGGTCCCAGGTTGTCGGCGTCGGTTCCGCCCAGGGGTGCGTCGGGATCGCCGCCGGGTTGAGGGTGGAACTCCTGGGTGTGGTCGAGCTCGCAGGCGCAGGCCGGGACCCTGCACCCGGGTGCGGCGCAGGTTCGGTCGCGGGTGCGGATCAGGTCGGCCAGGGCGGCAGGTGGTCGGTACCGTTCGCGCCCGACGTCCAGGACCCGGTCGGTGAGCGGGTCGGTGACGACCCGCTGCCAGACCCCGCCGATCGCCAGCGCGCGGGCCTGGACGGCGTCGATGGGGCCGTGGCCGTCGAGGTGGGCTGGCTGGTCGTCCAGGCCGAGCAGGGTGGAGGCGGGGATGGTGATCCGGACCTCGGCGCCGGGGCGGCCGGAGCAGCGGGTGCAGCCGCGGCGCACGGGCCCGGGCGCGGTCGCGGGCGCGGTCGCGGTCGCGACAGCGCTCGGCGCCGGCGCGGTACCGGCGACGACGGGTGCGGCGGTCCCGTTCGGTGTGCCCGATGACGTGGCTCCGAACGGTGCGCTCGGCGCGGTGGCGCCGTAGCTGGCCCGGGTCGCGGGGACGGTCCCGCCCTCGGTGTCGCTCGCGACGGAGGTGTCGGTCGCGACCTCAGCGGCAGTCTCTGCCTCGGCGTCGGTCACGGTCCTGGTCGGGACGTCCGGAACGCCGGGCGGCGAGGCCGGGTGCTCCTGGTCGGGTGCGGGACTTGCGGCGGTGTCGTCGAGCGGGGTCAGGGTCGCGATCGGGATCGGCTCGACCGGGCGGGTGAGCAGCGCACCGTCCCGGTCGATGAAGGTCTCCCCGTTCCATGCCCGCTTCGGCTCCGGCGGCACCGGCAGACCCGGGGACAGGTGGACCTCGAACGCCGGACCATCCGACACGGGGACGTCGCCCACCACCAGGTCGCGCAGGCCGTCGGCGCGCAGCTGATCCAACGTGCGGTCGTCGCCGAGGGCCTTGGCGGTCTTGGCGGCGTGCGTGAGGACCCCGTCGACCCGGAGCGCGTCGGCGGCGTCCAGCACCAGCCACATCGAGGCCATGCCGTCCGCCTGAGGGCGGGGGTGGGAGACCTTCCGGGTGCACCGGGCCCGCTCCCGGCGTGCGGCGGCGCCCTCGGGGTCGACCAACCGGATCTCCCGCGCCACCCGCTGCCGCAGCTCGGCAACGGAGCACTGGTGCGCGTCCGGCAGCACCGCGTCCTCCACCGCGTGCGCGACCTGGAACGGCAGGTCCGCCAACTCTGCGGTCAGGACCTGGGCCTTGGCGGGGTCGAGGTGCCCGACCTCCAGGGCTTCCCGGGTGGCACCGAGCATCCCGTCCAGGACCAGGGCCCGGTGCACGGTCTTCGTCGCGGTCACCAGCGGCCAGCCCAGCCGCATCGCCAGCTCGTCGCCCGCGACGCACGCCTGTGTCGGCGGGGCACCCGCCAGTGGCGACCACTGCGGGCTCATCTCCTCCCGGGAGGCGAGCTCGGCGATCAGGCCGAGGGTCCGGGCGTGCTGGTAGGACTCGATCCGGGTCTGCGCGGCGACCACCTCGACCAGGACCTTCGAGGTCAGCACGCTCGGGTCCAGGTCCCGCAGCCACGCGTCCAGCTCGGGTCCCGGCTCGCAGGAACGGATCGCCTCGACCTGCCGCTGCTCACCGGTCCGCGGCGCTCCACCGGCCGCCACGGCCGGGTCCGGACCGAAGTCGGTCAGGCACGTCCCGTCAGGCCCGTAGACCGGCAGCACGACGGCGGCGACCGGGTCGCCTTCGGGGTGTTCCTGCAGGTCAGATGCCATGGAACGACACTACCGACGGCCACCGACACGACCCCGGCGACCGACGCCCGCCGTGGGGACGACGCACGACCACCGCACCTGTGGACGACTCGGCGCCCGCACGACGCCCGCGCCCGAGCACGCGATCTCCGCACCGAGCGGTCAGCCGCGGGCGTCTCCGCCGACCGGCCCAGCGGGCGCGCTAGGCGGCTCCTCCGAGCCCCGCTTCTCCGTCACTGCCGCGTCCCTCGCCGCCGTGCCCGCCGCCGTCCCCGCTGCATTCTCCGTCCCCGTCGCCTTCTCCGTCCCCGCCGACACCGGCGGCGCCACCTCCGCCGCTGACCCCGGGATCGCGATCGCCGACACCACCGCCCCCGCCGCCATGAGCCCGGCGCACGCCAGCATCGCCACGGGGTGCGCGTCGGCGAGCACGTCCGGGTCGGACAGCCCCGCGCCGACCCCCGCCACCAGGGGCAGCACCGCGACGGCGAGCAGCCCCGCGACGCGCGCGACGGCGTTGTTGGTCGCGGACGCCACCCCGGCCAGGTGGTCGGGCGCCGCGGCGAGCGCGGTGGCGGTGAGCGGCGCGACGGTGAGCACGAGGCCCACGCCGACCAGCAGGACGCCCGGGAGCACGTCGAGCAGGTAGTGCGCGTCCCGCCCGATGCCGCCGAGCAGCACGGCCCCGGCGCCGGCGAGGAGCGGCCCCACCGTCATCGGGATCCGCGGGCCGATCCGGGCGCCGAGGGCCCCGCCCTGCGCCGACAGCAGCAGCATGAGGAGGGTGACCGGCAGCGACGCGATGCCGGCGGCCAGCGGCGACCAGCCCGTCACCACCTGCAGCGTGACCGGGAGGAAGAAGAAGATGCCGGTGAGCGCGGCGTAGACCAGCAGGGTCGCGAGGTTCACCGCGGCGAACGGCCGCCAGCGGAACAGCCGCAGCGGCAGCGCCGGGTGGTCGGAGCGCGCCTCGGCGACGAGGAACCCGGCCAGTGCGAGCACTCCGACCCCGCCCACGGCCAGGACCGGGCCGGTCGGTGTCCCCGCCTCGGACCACGCCGTGAGCGACCAGGTCAGGGCGCCGAGCCCGATCCCCGCGAGCACGGTGCCCAGGACGTCGAGCCGCCCGGAGGCCTCGGGGTCCGCGGACTCGGGGACGAACCGCACGGCGACGACGACCACGAGCGCCGCGAGCGGGATGTTGATGCCGAACACCCAGCGCCAGCCGACCTGCTCGACGATCCAGCCCCCGAGGAAGGGCGCCACCGCCCCGGCGGCCCCGCTCAGCCCCGACCACGCGCCGATGGCCTTCGCCCGGTCGCCGGCCACGAACGTGGCCTGCAGGATCGCCAGCGACCCCGGGGTGAGCAGCGCGCCGCCGACTCCCTGCAGCGCGCGCGCCGCGACCAGCAGCCCGACGGTCGGGGCGACGGCGCAGAGCACCGAGGCGGCGGCGAACGCGACGGTGCCGATGAGGAACACCCGCCGTCGGCCGAACCGGTCGCCGAGCGACCCGCCGAGCAGCAGCAGCGCCGCGAGGGTGAGCGCGTAGCCGTTCACGGTCCACTGCAGCCCGGCGGTCGTGGCGCCCAGGTCGTCGGCGATGGCGGGCAGGGCGATCCCGACGACGGTGCCGTCGAGGAAGACGAGCGCGGACCCGAGGACGGTCGCGAGCAGCGTCCCGCGACCGGCGGGGGACCGCAGCACCAGGCCGGCGGGCGCGCGGTCGGGGGCGTCGGCGGGCACGGGACCTCCCTGCGGCTCGGGCCGTCGGTGCCACCCCCGGAAGACCCGTCGGGCGCCCGCCGTGCCCTGCGACAGTACGACCGACGACCCCCGACGGGCACCCCCGCGCGGGGTGCGGAACCCCTACCCGGCGTGTCGTTCGGTCAGCGGACACGCGCCGCGTCGGGCACAGTAGGCGGGTGGGTGACGTCAGGGACCTTCGTTCGGCGCCGGGTGCGAGGCGTGCTGACGCGCGCGCGGAGCACGACGAGCTGGTCCTCGACGCCCGTCGGTCGGCCCCGCGCGCGGCGCGGCACTGGATCATGCACCGGGTGGCCGCGTCGGGTGTGTCGGGGTCGGCGAACCAGGTGATCGAGCTGCTGACCGGCGAGGTCGTGGCCAACGCCGTCGTGCACGGGCCCGAGCACGGGCGCGTCCGCGTGGCCGTGCGGATCGACCACCGCGGCGTGCGCGTCGCGGTGACGGACGAGAGCCCCGCGCGCCCGCAGGTGCAGCACCCCGCGCCGACCGCGGTCAGCGGCCGCGGCATGGCCCTGGTCGAGGCGCTGTCCCGCACCTGGGGCGTCGACGAGCACGGCGCCGACGGCAAGACCGTCTGGTTCCTGGTCGACCCCGAGGCCGACTGACCCCGGGGCCGTCCACCCCCCCGGCGCCTCCCGCGGCGGCGCGACCGGGACGGGTGCGCCCCGGTCAGCCCGCGCGACCCCCGCCGAGCGCCAGGTCCACGACCAGCGCGCGGTGGTCCGACATGCCGGTGTCGACGGCGACCGGCTCGCTCGACGGCACGACCGGCCCGTCGAGCAGCACGTGGTCGATCTGCCGGTCCGGGACCTCGACGGGGAACGTGTTCACCCGCCCGACGGACCGCCAGCCCGAGACCCGGGCCGGCGTCGCGCCCTCGAGGTTGAGGTCGCCCGTGACGGCCAGCGGCCTCGGCAGGCCGCGGCACGCCCGCACGAGGTGCCTCAGCTGGACGACGTTCCACGCGGTGATGAACGTCAGGTGGGTCGCGACGACGGTGATCGGGCCGTCCGGGGTCTCGACGACCGCGGCGAGCGCGGCCCGCTGCTCGTCCTGCACCAGCGACGGGCGCCGGTTCCCGCGGTGCACCATCGGCACCCGGCGGCGGAGCGTCGGCAGGGTCAGCACCCGCCAGGCGCTGACCGGGTGCCGGCTGAGCAGTGCGATGCCGTAGGCGGCGATCGCCGGCTGGTCCTCGCCGGTGGCGGCGGTCCAGGTGCCGGGGTGGCCGTGCAGCGTGGCGACGAACCGGTGCGCCTGCGCGCCCATCGCCTCCGCCGCGACGGCCGTCAGGTCGGCGCCGTGCGACCGTGGCTGGTCGCGGTCGACCTCCTGGAGCGCCAGGACCTCGGCGTCGAGCCCTCGGACGGCCGAGGCGAACCTGTCCAGGTCCACCTTGCCGTCGGTCAGGCTCCGCCCGTGCAGGATGTTGAACGTCGCGAGTCGCACGTCGGCGATTCTTCCCGTCGCCCTGCGGACGCGCGCGTCGTCGTGCAGACTCCGGGGGCATGACCTCCGACGCCGCGACCGCAGCCGCCGTGGGTGCCGAGGTGGGCCCCGGCGCCGCGGACCCGCCCGACCCGCGCACCGCGCTGCAGGACGCCCTCCGGATGGCGGCCGTCGCGCTGGAGGAGGCGGGGATCCCGTTCGCCCTGGTCGGCGGGTACGCCGCCTGGGCCCGCGGTGCGCCGGAGCCCGACCACGACGCGGACTTCGCCATCTCGGAGGAGGACGTGCCGCAGGCGCGGGCCGCGCTCGCCGCCGCCGGCCTCGACGTCCAGGACCCGCCCGAGAACTGGCTGTTCAAGGCGTTCCACCACGGGGCGCTGGTCGACATCCTGTTCCGGATGGTCGGCGAGCCGATCACGCGGGAGATGCTCGCGCGCTCGGACGTGATGGAGGTGCTGGCGGTCCGGATGCCGGTGCTCGACGCCACGGACATCATCTCGGCGAAGATGCGGGTGCTCGGGGAGCACTACTGCGACTTCACGCGGATGATCGCGATGGTCCGGGCGCTGCGCGAGCAGATCGACTGGGACCGGGTGCGGGCGGAGACCGCGGGGACCCCGTACGGGCGGGCGTTCCTGCTGCTGGTGCACGAGCTGGGCGTGTCGCCGGTGGGGCCCGCCGACCGCTGACGCGAGCGCGTCCGAGAGCCGGGTGCAAGAACCGGCCCCGACGCGACACAGTGGTGGCACAGGCGCGCGCCGACGCGCGCGCCTCGCCACCGACGCGAGGGGAACGCGTGCACAGCGCTCAGCAGCCGGCCGCCGGGACGGACGCCGCCGAGGGGTCGGACGACGTCGCCGGGACGGACGCGCCCGCGCCGTCCCCCGACGTCGCGACCGGGCCGCGCGACGAGCCGTGGTTCGAGGACCTGTTCAGCCGGCACGCGACGGCCGTGCACCGGTACCTCCTGCGCCGCGGTGCGGCGGACGACGCCGAGGACCTCGCGGCGGACGTGCTGACCGTCGCCTGGCGCCGGCGCGCGGAGGTGCCGGACGGCCACGAGCTGCCGTGGCTCTACCGGACGGCGGGCTTCGTGCTCGCCAACCACCGCCGCAAGGGCCGCCCGGTACCGGTGGAGACCGTGCCCGACGAGCCCGACCCGGACGACCCCGCGGTCCTGGCCGTGCGCGACGAGCGGGTGCGCGAGGCGCTCGCCCGGCTCAGCGCCCGGGACCGCCAGGTGCTGCTGCTCACCGCCTGGGAGGGCCTGACGGGCGACGACCTCGCGCTCGTGCTCGGGGTGTCCCGCGGCGGGGCGGACGCCGCGCTGTCCCGCGCCCGGTCGCGACTCCGGGAGGCGTGGGCGGCGGACTGACCGCCCGCGGCCCCGTGGGTCCGCCGGCGCCGCCCGTGCAAGGCCCGCCGGGCCGGCGACACAGAGGGGGTGGACGCGCCCCGCGCCGCACCGGCGGAGGGCGCACGGACCCGAGGAGACCACCGTGGACGAGCACCGCGACCAGCACCCGGACCCGGCCGACGCCGCGGGCCGCGCGGAGGACGAGGCCCTGGCGCGGCTGCGCGCCGCCGACCCCGCCGCGGACGCCCACCTGGACTCGGCGGCGCTGCGGGCCGAGGTCGCGCGCCGGACCGCGGCCGGCGCGACGACGGCCGACCCCGCCTCCGGCCCCGACGGCGACACCGTGGTCGAGCTCGCCCCGCGCCGCCGCTCCCGGTGGCTGCAGGTCGCCGCGGTGGCCGCGGCGGCCGCCGTCGTCGCGGGTGCGGGCGGCTACGCGGTCGGTGCGACCGGCGGCGACGGGGACGCGGTCACGGCCGACGCGCCGATCACCCTGCAGGGCGCCGGCCCCGAGGCGGCGACGGCGATGTCGGGGGCCGCCGACACCGCGGACATGCGGATCGCGCCCTGGTTCGGCGGCCGGGCGGTGTTCACCGCCTCGGGGCTCGCCGACGACGCGGGCTCCGGCCACGCGTGGGCCTTCGACGCCGCGTCGGTGTTCTCCGCGGAGACCGCGGCGCGCGTCGCCGGGGTCCTGGGCGTCGCCGGCGACCCGGTGCAGCAGTACGGCGCGTGGACGGTCGGCCCGCAGGACGGCTCGGGCCCGACCGTGTCCCTGCAGCCCGACGGCACCGCCGGCGTGAGCTACTACGACCCGACGCGCGACCCGTGGTCGTGCACCGCGTCGGCTACCGACCAGCCGGACGGCGCGGCGACGTCGGACGGCTCGGCGGGGACGGCGTCCGAGGGCCTCGCCGCCGGCGAGTCGTCCCCGGAGCCCGGGACCCTGGACCCGGCGCTCGTCGACCCGGCGCTCCCGACGGTCGTCGGCCCGTCCTGCGAGCCGACGGGCGGCCCGGCCCCGGCGGGCGACGCCGCGACCTCGGCCGTGCGGGATCTGCTCGGCTCCCTCGGCGTCGACCCGGACGGCTACCAGTACGAGGTCGTCGACACCGGCGACGCCCGCTCGTCGTCGGTCACGGCCTACCAGGTGCTCGACGGGCAGCAGACGGGCCTGACCTGGTCGGTGACGCTGGTCGCCGACGGGGTGCAGTCGCTCTACGGGTCGCTGGCCCCGCTCGTCGACCTGGGGGAGTACCCGGTCGTCGGCGCGGCGACCGCGGTCGAGCGGCTGAACGACCCGCGGTTCGGCTCCGGCTCCGGCGGCGTCATGCCGCTGGCGCGGGCGGAGGCCACCGACGGCGCCGCGGGGGCCGACGCGTCGTCGTCGGCGTCCGCCGACCCGACGGTGCCGCCGACCGCCACCCCCGGCGCGGCGATCCCCTGGTCGGTGCAGCAGGTCACGATCACCGGGGCCCGGCTCGGCGTCACCCAGGTGTCCGGCGCCGACGGCGCGGCGCTGCTGGTGCCGGCCTACGAGCTCTCCGACGCCGACGGCGCCACCTGGAGCGTCATCGCCGTGGACGAGGGCTCGCTCGATCTCGCCGGGTGACCGGCGACGCGCCCGGCCGCGGAGGGCGGCCGGGCGCGCAGGGGGCGCTGCAGCCCTGACGCGGGCGGGGAGCCGGGAGGGACGGCTCCCCGCCCGCGGTGCGTCCGGGCGTCGGCACCCCGGACCCGGCCCTGCGGTTGCCGACCGGCGCGGGGCACGGGACCGTCGGTGGATGGGACGACGACACGACCGCACCGTGCACCGCACCCACCACCGCGCCGGCCCGGGCCCCGTGCCCGGTGACCCGACCGTCGCGCTCGCGCTGCCCCGCCGCCGCGGGACCGCCGCCGGGCTGCTGCTGCGCAGCGCCGTGCTCGGCGTCGCCGCGGGCAGCCGGGCGTCGCTGGCGCTCGCGGCCCCGGCGCTGGCCGACCCCGCGACCGGGGGGCTCAAGCGCCTGGGCGCCCGGCTGGGCGTCCTCGTCGAGCTCACCGGCGACAAGCTCCCGAGCACCCCGAGCCGGTTGAACCCGCCCGGGCCGCAGAGCCGGGCTGTGGCGGCGGCGCTCGGCGGCGTGGCGCTGGCCCGGCAGCGCGGCCGCTCGGTCGTCCTGCCGGCGGCGACGGCGGCGCTGTTCTCGACCGCGGGCACCTGGGGCGGCGCCGCGTGGCGCGCCTGGGCGGCGCAGCGGGGCCCGGACTACCGCGGGGCGTTCGCCGAGGACGCGGTGGCGCTCACCCTGGCGACCCTGGCCTCGTACACCCGCCGCTGACTCGTCCGCCGAGAGGGCATCCGCCGCGTCGAGCGAGCAGTCGCCGGCTACTCGCTCGACGCGTCGGGTACTCGCTCGGCGGGGGCCTCGCGGGCCCCGCGGGCCGAGCGGGCCCCGCGGGCCGTCGCCACGCGGACGTGCGCCGCCATGCCGCCGTCGCCGAACGTGGGCTCCACCAGCGGCAGCGCCGGGTCCGCCGCCACCAGCGACTCCCAGTCGCCGAGCCGGCGCACCGCGGTCGCCTCCTGCGCGACCAGCACGTCGGCCAGGTGCGCCACGTACGCCGCGCGGTGCTTGTCGACGATCCCCCGGAACAGCGCGAGCCGCCGGGTCATGCTCCGCACGTTCGCGGACGCAGGCGCGGTCCGGTACTCCAGCAGCGGCTCCGGCGCGATCGCGACCCGCCCGCCGCCCGCGAGCATCCCCAGGTACAGGTCCCAGTCCTCGAACCCGGAGCGCATCGCCGCGTCGTACCCGCCGGCCCGGTCCCACGCCGCGCGCCGCAGCACCGCCGAGCCGGGGCAGGCGTTCCGGTGCAGGAAGTCGACGAGCGTCCCGCCGTCCGGCCGCACGATCCCCGACGCCACCCCGAACAGCGCCAGCCAGGACGACGCCGCGACCACGTCGGGGTCGGCGAGCAGCGGCGCGACGCGCGCGAGGAACGTCGGCGCCACCCGGTCGTCGCCGTCGAGCACCAGCACCAGCGGCGCCTGCGTCGCCGCGATCCCGGCGTTCCGCGCCGCGCTCACCCCCGCGTTGTCCTGGCGGAGCACCCGGACGCCGTCGGCACGCAGCCGGTCGAGCACGGCCAGCGACGCGGCGTCCGTCGACCCGTCGTCGACCACCACGAGCTCGGCGCACGGCGCGGTCTGCGCGCGCACCGAGGCGACGGCCTCGGCGACCTGCTCGCGCTGGTCGTGGGCGGTGACGACGACGGCGACCTCCATGCCGGGCACGCTAGCGCGGCGGGCAGCGGCGAGCAGCGGCGAGCAGCCGCGAGCCCCGCCGCCGCGCACAGGCGGATGCGACGCGCCGTGGGATGCGTGGCCCGTGCACGGTCACAGTTGCGTAACAGAGCCCGGGCCGGGCTGGGCTTCCGCGTCGGTGTCTGCCTACTGTGACCGTGCACAGCGAGGTGAGGGAGCAGGAGTGGGATGACGGAGTTCGGCTGGCCGACGCGGGGGATCTCCTACGGCGGCGACTACAACCCGGAGCAGTGGCCGCGCCACGTCTGGGACGAGGACGTCGCGCTGATGCGCGAGGCCGGGGTCACCCTGGTGAGCGTCGGCATCTTCTCCTGGGCGCTGCTCGAGCCGCGCGAGGGGGAGTACGACTTCGCCTGGCTCGACGACGTGCTCGACCTGCTGCACGCGAACGGCATCGCCGTCGACCTCGGCACCCCGACCGCCGCGCCGCCGGCCTGGTTCTACGCGACCTACCCGGACTCGCGCGTCGTCACCCGCGACGGCACCGCGCTCGGCCCGGGCTCGCGCGGCATGGTCTCGCCGTCGTCGCCGGAGTACCGCGCGGCGGCGACGCGGATGGCGGGCGAGCTCGCCCGCCGGTACGCCGACCACCCGGCGGTCGTGATGTGGCACGTCCACAACGAGTACGGCGCCCCCGTCGGCGAGGACTTCTCCCCGGCCTCGGTCGCGGCGTTCCGCGACTGGCTGCGCGCGCGCTACGGCACCCTCGACGGGCTGAACGCCGCGTGGGGCACCGCGTTCTGGGGCCAGGTGTACGGCGAGTGGGAGCACGTCGGTGCGCCGGCCGCGACCGCCTCCACCCCGAACCCGGCGCAGCGGCTCGACTTCGCGCGGTTCACCGACGAGCAGCTGCGCGCGTGCTTCCGCGCCGAGCGGGACGCGATCCGCGCCCACGCCGCCCAGCCGGTGACCACGAACTTCATGGCGCACCAGTCGTACAACACCGACCTCTGGCGCTGGGCCCGCGAGGTCGACGTCGTGTCCGACGACCACTACCTGTGGTCCCCGGACGAGGACGCGCACGTCGGCCTGGCCCTGTCCGCGGACCTGACCCGCTCCGTCGCGCACGGCAAGCCGTGGATCCTCATGGAGCACTCGACGTCGGCGGTGAACTGGCAGGGCCACAACATCGCCAAGCGCCCGGGGGAGATGCACCGCAACGCGTTCACCCACCTGGGGCGCGGCGCCGACGGCATCCTGTTCTTCCAGTGGCGTGCCTCCCGCTCCGGCGCGGAGAAGTTCCACTCGGCGATGCTGCCGCACGCCGGCACCGGGTCCCGGGTGTTCCGCGAGGTCGTCGAGCTGGGCGCGAAGCTCGGCCGGCTCGACGAGGTCCGCGGCTCACGGGTGCAGGCCGACGTCGCCGTGCTCTACGACTGGGAGTCGCTCTGGGCGCAGGACCTCGAGTGGCGGCCCTCGGACGAGCTCGGGTTCCGCGAGCGGGTCCGCGCGTACTACGAGCGGCTGTGGCGGGACGGCGTGACCGTCGACTTCGCGCACCCCGAGGACGACCTGTCCGGGTACCGCCTGGTCGTCGCGCCGTCGTCGTACCTGGTGACCCAGGCGGCGGGGAAGAACCTCGCCGACTACGTCGCCCAGGGCGGCACCCTGCTGGTGTCCTGCTTCGCGGGCGTCGTCGACGAGCACGACGCGGTGCACGAGGGCGGCTTCGGCGCGCCTCTGCGCACCGCGCTCGGGCTGACGGTCGAGGAGTTCCTGCCCGTCCGGCCGCAGCACGAGGTCGCGGTGGACCTGGACGGCACGACGATCCCGACCGCGGCGTGGAGCGAGCACCTGGCGCTGGACGGCGCCGAGGTCCGCGGGACCTACCGCGGCGGCCCGGCGGACGGCCTGCCCGCGATCACCCGGCACGCGCACGGCGCCGGCGCCGGCTGGTACGTGAGCACGAAGCTGGGCGTCGACGCGCTCGCCCCCGTGCTCGCCGCGGTGTACGCGGACGCCGGGATCACGCCGCCGGGGCTGCCCGAGGGCGTCGAGGTCACGGTCCGGCGCGGCGACGCGCACGACTACGTGGTCGCGGTGAACCACCGCGACGAGCCGGTCACCCTCGCGGTGCCCGGCACCGAGCTGCTCTCCGGCACCGACGCCGGGGAGTCGTACGAGGTCGGCGCGGGCGAGGTGGCGGTGCTGCGCACCGCCGCGCGCCCGCAGGGGGGTGGTCGCTGACCGCACGACCGCGGCTGCCGCCCGCCCCGCCGGACCCCTCCGGCGGCCGGGGCGGACGGCAGCCCGTACCGCGGCGGCGCACCGAGCGCCCCCGCACACACCACGGGTCGCGACGACGCGATCGACGCGCGAGCGGCGGCCCTCCTGGAAAGGACGACACATGCGCAGGCACTTCGCAGCCGGCGTCGCCGCAGCGGCGACCGTGGCCCTCCTCGCCGCGTGCAGCGGCGACCCCGCCCCCGCCACGACGGCCGACAGCGGCGCACCCGCGGCCGGGTCGGGCGGCGAGCTCGTGATCTGGTCGGACGCCGAGCGCGCCGAGGCGATCAAGAACGCCGCCGCGGACTTCGAGGCCGACAGCGGCGCGACCGTCACGGTCGTGCAGAAGAACTTCGAGGACCTCCGGGCCGACTTCCTCGCCCAGGTCCCCACGGGCGAGGGCCCGGACATCACCGTCGGCGCGCACGACTGGCTGGGCGAGTTCGTCGAGTCCGGCGTGGTCGACACGATCAGCCTCGGCTCCCGCGCCGACGACTTCGAGCAGGTCACGCTCGACGCCTTCACGTACGACGGCCAGCTGTACGCGCTGCCGTACGCGCAGGAGTCCGTCGCGCTGATCCAGAACACCGCGCTGGTGGGCGACACCGCCCCGCAGACGTTCGACGAGATGATCCAGATGGCGACCGACGCCGGCTTCGCCGACCGGCCGTTCATCCTCTACACGAACGGCGCCGAGGGTGACATGTACACCTCGTACGCCTTCCAGACGTCGTTCGGCGCCCCCGTGTTCGTCCAGGACGAGGACGGCTCGTACACCTCCGAGGTCGGCATGGGCGGCGACGCCGGCCTGGCCTACGCCCGGTGGATCCACGAGAACGGCTCGGCCGGCACCGGCTACTTCACCGACACCGTCGACTACGACATCGGCAACGAGCTGTTCGCGACCGGCCAGTCGCCGTTCATCATCCAGGGCCCGTGGACCATCCCCACGTACCAGGACGCGGGCGTCGAGGTCGCGGTCAGCCCGATCCCGTCGGCCGGCGGCGGCACCGCGGCGCCGTTCGTGGGCGTGCAGGGCTTCTACCTGTCGGCGCAGTCGTCCAACGCGCTGCTCGCGAACGACTTCCTCGCGAACTACGTCGCCACCGACGAGGCGCAGCAGGCGCTGTACGACGCCGACCCGCGCATCCCGGCGCTCACCGCCGTGGCCGAGCAGGTCAGCGACGACCCGGTCATCGCCGGCTTCCTCGCGTCGGCGCAGAACGGCGTGCCGATGCCGAACATCCCCGAGATGGGCGCCGTCTGGGACTTCTGGAACGCCGCGCAGATCGCGCTGATCACCGGCCAGGACCCCGACAGCACCTGGACCTCCATGGTCACCAGCGTCGAGTCCGCGATCGGCTGACCCCCCGGGTGCGGGCGGGGCGTGCGCGCCCCGCCCGCACCACCGGCACCACCCCGGGCCGCGCGCCCGCCCCCCGGGACCCGCGCCCGCCACCACCCGCACGAGGAGCAACGATGTCCGTCGGCACGAGCACCGCCGAGCACCCGCCCGGGACCCCGCCCGACCGCTCCGGCGAGCCGGGCTCCCCGGAGCCCCGCGAGTCGCACGCCCGCGCCTGGCGCGGCCTCGGCTGGGGCTTCGCCGTGAAGCTCCTGCTGATGATGGTGGTCAACGCGGGCGGCGTGCTGGCGATCCTGTCGGCCTACCGGGCGGGCGCCTGGGTGGTGCTCGCCGCGCTGGTCGTGCTGCTCGCCGCGGCCGACTGGATCTACTTCGCCCGCCGCGCGCTGCCGCTGAAGTACCTGTTCCCCGGCCTGGTGTTCCTCGCCGTGTTCCAGATGTTCACGCTGCTCTACACGGGCTACGTGGCCTTCACCAACTACGGCACCGGCCACCTGGGCAGCATGCAGCAGGCCGTCGACGCCGCCCTGATCCAGGACGAGCGCCAGGTGGAGGGCTCGCCGGAGTACCCGCTCGCGGTCGTGCGGGACGGCGACGCGCTCGGGTTCGCGGTCAACGACGACGGCACCGTCCGGGTCGGCACCGCCGAGGAGCCGCTGGACGCGGTCGGCGGCGCGCAGGTCGACGACCGCGGCACGCCCGTCGCGGTGCCCGGCTGGGAGGTCGTGCCGCGGGCCCAGCTGTACTCCGACACGGACCTGCAGGCCGAGGTCGTCGCGCTGCGCGTCCCGGTCTCCGACGACGCCGAGGACGGCTCGCTGCGCACCCGCGAGGGCACGACCGCCGCGGTGTACACCTCGCGGCTGGTCTGGGACCCCGACGCGCAGACGATCACCAACACCGAGACCGGCGCCGTCTACAGCCCGAGCGACCGCGGGCAGTTCGTCGCCGAGGACGGCGAGCGGCTGGCCGCCGGCTGGTACGTCAACGTCGGGTTCGACAACTTCGTCCGGGCCTTCACCGACGCGAGCTACGCGGGGCCGCTGCTCAAGGTGGCCGTGTGGACGTTCGCCTTCGCGATCCTCACGGTGCTCACCAGCTTCGGGCTCGGCCTGCTGTTCGCGCTGATCTACAACGACCCGCGCATCCGCGGCCGCAAGGTGCTCCGGACGCTGTTCATCCTCCCGTACGCGTTCCCGGCGTTCATGTCCGCCCTGCTGTGGCGCGGCATGCTGAACTCCGAGTTCGGCGTCATCAACGACTGGTTCTTCTTCGGCGCGGACATCGGCTGGCTCTCCGACCCGTGGCTGGCGAAGGCCGCGATCCTCTGGGTCAACCTCTGGCTCAGCTACCCGTACTGGTTCCTGGTCACCACGGGCGCGCTGCAGGCGCTGCCGGGCGACGTCATGGAGGCCGCCCGGGTCGACGGCGCCGGGCGCTGGCGGCAGTTCCGGTCGATCACGCTGCCGATGCTGCTCGTGTCGACCGCCCCGCTCGCGATCGCGTCGTTCGCCTTCAACTTCAACAACTTCACGATCATCTACATGCTCACCGGCGGCGGACCGGCCTTCCCCGGCGCCAGCACGCCGATGGGGTCGACCGACATCCTGATCTCCGCGATCTACCAGATCTCCGGGGTCTCGGGCGGCCGGGCCGACTACGGCCTCGCCAGCGCCCTGTCCATCGTGGTGTTCGTCGTGATCGGCGTCGTCTCCGGCCTGGCGTTCCGCCGGACCCGCAAGCTCGAGGAGATCTGAGATGGCTCTCGCGAACCCCGCGCAGCGGACCGCCGCCCCGGCCGCCGGCCGCCCGACCCGCGCCCGCCGCACGCGGTGGTGGGCGGAGATCGGCTGGAAGTACCCCGTCGGACTCGTCATCGTGTTCTACGCGGTCTTCCCGCTGGTCTACGCGCTGTCCGCCGCGCTCGACCCGTCCGGCTCGCTCGCCGGGTCCAGCTCGCTGTTCCGCACCGTCGGCCTGGACAACTTCGTCGCGCTCGGCGACACCCTCTACTGGACCTGGGTCGGCAACACCCTGCTGATCGGCGGCGTCGCGTCGTTCGGCGCGGTGCTCATGGGCGCCGCCGCGGCCTACGCGTTCTCCCGGTTCCGGTTCCAGGGGCGGCGCGCGTCGCTCACCTCGCTGCTGATCATCCAGATGTTCCCGCAGACCGTGGCGTTCGTCGCCGTGTTCCTGCTGCTGATCTCGCTGGGGAACGTGATCCCCGCGCTGGGCGTGAACTCGCGGGTCGCGCTGATCTGCGTCTACCTGGGCGGCGCGCTCGGGGCCAACACGTTCCTCATGTACGGGTTCTTCAACTCAGTGCCCCGGGAGATCGACGAGGCCGCGCGCATCGACGGCGCGACGCACTCGCAGATCTACTGGCGGCTGATCATGCCGCTCGTGACGCCGATCCTCGCCGTCGTGGCGCTGCTCGCGTTCATCTCCGCGTTCGGCGACTTCATCCTGGCGCGCATCGTGCTGACGAGCGAGGAGAACTGGACGCTCGCGGTCGGGATGTACCAGTGGGTGTCCAACCAGCTGACCTCGCGGTGGGGGCTGTTCGCGGCCGGCGCGGTCGTCGGCTCGATCCCGGTGCTCGCGCTGTTCCTGTCGCTGCAGCGGTACATCGTCGGCGGCCTGTCCGCCGGCTCCGTGAAGGGTTGACGTGCCCGTAAGGTCAGGGGTCGTGGACACGACCGCGCGCCGACGCCCGACGATCCGCGACGTCGCCGCGGCCGCCGGCGTCTCACGCGGGACCGTGTCCCGGGTGCTCAACGGCGGGCACTGGGTGTCGCCCGAGGCGCTCGCGGCGGTGCAGGAGGCCATCCGCTCGACCGGGTACTCCGCGAACCAGCACGCGCGCAGCCTCGTCACCGGCCGGTCCAACTCGGTGGCGTTCCTGCTGACCGAGCCGCAGCACCTGCTGTTCGAGGACCCGACGTTCTCGATCCTGCTGCGCGCGGCCGCCGAGGCGCTGGCCGCGCGGGAGATGCCGCTGCTGCTCATGGTCGCCGGCAGCCAGCAGGAGCGGCGGCGGATCACCGACTACGTCGCCGCCGGGCACGTCGACGGCGTGCTGCTCATCTCGTCGCACCGGGGCAACCCCGTCGTCGGCGAGCTGCTGCGCCAGGGCGTCCCGACGATCGCCTGCGGCGAGCCGCTGGGGTACGAGGACCGGATCGGCTGGGTGTCCGCGGACGACGCGGGCGGCGCGCGCCGGATGACCGAGCACCTGCTGTCCCGCGGCCGGACCCGGGTCGCGACGATCACCGGGCCGATGGACACCCCGGGCGGGTTCCGGCGGCTCGCGGGGTACCGGTCCGCGCTCGGGGACCTGTACGAGGACGACCTGGTCGCGCACGGCGACTACACGCGCGCCTCCGGGCAGGCGGCCATGCGCGAGCTGCTGGAGCGGCGGCCCGACCTCGACGCCGTGTTCGTGGCCTCCGACCTCATGGCCGCGGGCGCGCTCGTCGCGCTCCGCGAGGCCGGGCGGTCCGTGCCGGGCGACGTGGCGGTCGGCGGCTTCGACGACTCCGGGCTCGCCGCGACGCTGGAGCCGGGCCTGACCACGATGCGGCAGCCGTTCGAGCGGATCGCGTCCGAGATGGTGCGGCTGCTGCTCGAGGTCGTCGAGGGGGCGGAGCCCGCCCGGATCACGCTGCCGACCTCGCTGGTGGAGCGGGCCTCGGCCTGACGGCGCGCCGCGAAGGGCGCCGCCCGCTGCCACACTCGGGAGATGGCCGCTGTCTCCGACGCCGAGCTCGCCGCACACCTCCGCGCCGCCCTCGACTGCCCGCTGACCACCGCGGGGTTCGCGGCCGCGCAGGTCGGTGCCGAGGCCGGCGGGGTGTCGTCGATCCACTGCGCCGACGCCCGGCGACTCCTCGCGCGGTACCCGTTCACCGCCGTTGCCGAGGACAGCCCGGACGACGGCGCGTGCACCGACCTGTACGTCGTCGTGGAACGGGGCGACGTCCCGCGCGTGACCGAGGCCCGGCTCAACGGTGTCGACGTCCCGGACCTGTTCCGCGCCGCGGGGCGGGACGACCTCGCCCACGCGGCCGCGGACCTCACCGCCCGCGACGCCCGCGACGCGCTCACCCGGCTCGGCGCGTGGCTGGCCGACGTGTTCGCCTCCTGACGCGGTGCCCGCCGCGGGGCCGCGCCTGCCACACTCGGGGAATGGCCGACCGTCACGCGCTGATGCTGCTCGACTCCGCGTCCCTGTACTTCCGGGCGTTCTACGGCGTCCCCGACTCCGTGAAGGCGCCCGACGGCACGCCGGTGAACGCGGTGCGCGGCCTGCTCGACATGATCGCCCGGCTGGTCACCGACCACCGGCCGGACCGGCTCGTGGCCTGCTGGGACGAGGACTGGCGACCGGCGTTCCGGGTCGCGGCCATCCCGTCGTACAAGGCGCACCGGGCGGTCGGCGGGGCCGAGGCCGCGGCGGCCGCGTCGTCCGACGGCGTGGCGGTGGCCGAGGAGGTCCCGGACGCGCTGGCGCCGCAGGTGCCGGTCATCGCCGAGGTGCTCGCCGCCCTCGGCATCGCCCGCGCGGGCGCCGAGGGCTACGAGGCCGACGACGTGATCGGCACCCTCACCGCGCGCGAGGTGGCGCGCCTGGCGGGGGAGCGGTCGCCGGTGCTCGTCGTGACGGGCGACCGGGACCTGTTCCAGCTCGTCGACGACGAGGCGCCCGTGCGGGTGCTCTACACGATCCGCGGGATCAAGGACATCGAGGTCGTCGACGCCGCGCGGCTGCGCGAGAAGTACGCCGTGGCGTCGGGGAGCGCCTACGCCGACATGGCGGTGCTGCGCGGCGACCCGAGCGACGGCCTGCCCGGCGTGGCCGGCATCGGGGAGAAGACCGCCGCCGCGATGCTCGCGAAGTACGACGACCTGCCAGGGCTGCTGGCCGCGCGCGACGCCGGCGACCGCGGGCTCACCGCGACCCAGCGGCAGCGCCTCGTCGCCGCCGACGACTACCTGGCGGTCGCGCCCGGGGTCGTGCGCGTCGCCGCGGACGCGCCGGTGCGGCTGGCGGACGGCGCGCCGCCGGCGGGCCCGGACGCGTTCGCGCTGCCGCGCGAGCCCGTCGACGGCGCGGCCCTGGTCGACCTCACGGCCCGCTGGGGCCTGGAGTCGAGCGTCCGCCGGGTGCTGACGGCCCTGGCCAACCGCTGACGCGCGGCCCTGCCGCTCCACCTACGGTTTCCTGCGCGGCCGCACGCGATCGTCGATGGGCGGGCAGGGAAGCGTAGGCCGCGTGCTGCGTCGCCCCGGGCGCAGGAGAAGGGGGGTCACCGCCCCCCGGTGACCCCCCTCGCGGTGCGGCCGGCCCTGGATCCCCCCGGCCCGTCCGCACCGCCCTCCCGCGCCGGGCTGCGGCGCCCCAGGGAGCGGACGACCCCCGCGTCCGCACCGCCGCCGCGCGCCCTGCGCGCCGACCCGTCGCGCCCGGTCCGGGCGCGACGGGCGCGTCTCAGCGCACCTTCAGCACTCCGATCGTCAGCGTCGGGGTGTACCCGCCGTCGCCGGTGTACAGCGCGGTCACCGTGGTGGTCCGGCTGACGGCCGGCAGGGTGACCGTGGCGGAGCCGTCGGTCAGCGCGACGGTGGCGACGGGCTTGATGCCCGCCAGGACCGTCACCTTGCCGCCGGCGGCCGGGGCGCCCTCGGGCCCCGCGACCGTGACCGTCACCGCGGGCGTGGCGCCCCGGGAGACGGTCCACGACGGCGTGTCCAGGCTGATCGTCGGGACGGTCGCGAGCACCCGGTAGGAGCGCTGGGTCTGCGAGCCGTCGACGTCCGCGCTGCCCGTGTACACCGCGGTGAGGGTGTGCGACCCGGACTTCAGGTCGCGGGGCAGGGCGATCGTGGCGGTCGCCTGGTTCCCCTCACCGGCGGTGAGCTCGCCGGTGGCCAGGACCGTGCCGCGCTCGCGGATCTCCACGGTGCCGGCCGGGACCGCGCCCTGGCCCGTGACGGTCACCGTCGCGCTGACCTCGGAGCCGTACCGGCCCGAGTTCTGCGACAGCGTGACCTTCGTGGTGGAGCCCGCCTTCTTCACGTCGACCGTCACCGGCGCCGACTCCGACCCCGCGAACGCCGCGGTGTCCGGCGTGAACACCGCCGTCAGCGCGTGCGCCCCGCCGCCGAGCCGGACGGTCGCCGTGGCGGTCCCGCCCGAGACGGCCGCTGTCGCGACCTCGGTGCCGTCCGCGCGGAACGACACGGTGCCGGTGGCCTCGGCCGGCGCCACGGTCGCGGTCAGCGTCAGGTCCTTGCCGACCTTCGCCGGCCCGGTGACCTTCAGCGTGGTGGTGGTCGCCACGGCCTCCGGCACGGCCACGTCGAGCACCTGGGCCCGCGTCGTCGGGGCGGCGTTGTGGCTGTGCAGCACCAGGAGCTGGTCCGCCGGGGCGGCCGTGGTGGCCGAGCGGTGCACCGTGAGCTCGGTGGCGTCGGACGCCGCGAACCACAGGGCGTCGGTCACGCCGCCGTCGAACCAGTACGGCGGGTCGAACGGGTCCACCGTGAACGGCTCAGTTGCGTCGACCTGGCCGCTCGGGTCGGCCGCGTAGTCCGAGGACGTCCAGACCGTGACGGCCGGGGTGGCCCCGGGCTCGAGGCCGAGCGCGGCGATCCCGACCGGCGCGACCAGCACCGAGTTGTCGAACACCGTGGTGTCCACGTCGCCGAACGCGCCGTTCACGCCCTGGACGTCGAGCACCTCGCCGGTGTCGTAGTCGAAGGTCGCGGCGACGGTGACGTCGGCGGCGTCGCTCAGCTTCTGCACGACGGTCTGGGCCTCGGGCGTGCCGTCCCGGTCGACGTCCCAGTCGATGACGGGGAGCACGGCCTGGCCGAGCGTCGCCCAGTCGCCGTCCACCGCGATGCCGACGCCGAGGTAGCCCTCGGCCGGGTCCCCGCCCGCGGCCGCCTGCTGCGGCGCGGTGGAGGTCCAGCCGACCCAGCGCAGGTCTCCCGAGGCCACCGCGGAGTCCGAGGTGACGAAGCCGGGCACGTCCTCGAGCTTCGGGCTGGTGGCCCCGAGGGCCAGCGGCGCGACCAGCGAGGTCCAGCCGCCCGAGTCGACGCCCCGGCCCGAGAGGGTCAGCGCGGCGGTGCCGGCACCGGCGTCGGCGAACGACACCGGGTCGGCGGTCAGCTCGGAGACGAGCCGCGGCGCGGCCTGCACCGGCACCCGGAGCTCGGCGTCGCCCGAGGTCAGGACGAGCCGGCCGGACAGCGACGCCACGTACTCGCGCGGCACGCCGCCCTGGGTGGTCGCCTGCGTCGGGTCGATCTCCCGCTCCAGGGTCGCCGGGTCGGCGGTGAGCGTCAGCGTGACCAGCCCCTGCTGGCCGGCGGGCACCGTCAGCGTCGCGGGGGAGGTGGTGATCGTCGCGCCGCCGGTGGTGGTGGCCGCGGCGAACGCGGTGTCGTAGGTGACCGGCTCGGTGCCGGTGTTCTGCACCGTGACGGTCTTCTTCAGCGTGACGGCCTCGGCGCCCACGTCCACGACGCCGAAGGTCACGGACACCTGGTCCGGGTCCTCCGAGCCGTAGGCGAGCACGGTGTCCGCGACCGCGGCGCGCGCGTCGACCCGGCCGGAACCGACCCGCTGCGGGCCGTAGGCCGTGCCGGACTGGTTCGCGCCGGTCCACACGTCGTGCGTGGCGGTGTTCATCACCGCGGCCTTGACCTGCGCGGGCGTCCAGCCGGGCTGGGTCGCCCGGACCAGCGCCGCGATGCCGGCCACGTGCGGCGAGGACATCGAGGTGCCGGACAGCGACTGCGCGTCGGCGCCGGTGCCGGAGGCCGCCGAGAAGATCAGCGTGCCGGGCGCCGCGACGTCGGGCTTGATGATGCCGAGCGAGCCGTGCGCGCCGCGGGACGAGCCCGGGTTGAGGGCGTCGCCGATCTCGTCGGACGTGACCGAGGCCGCGAGCGACGGGCCGATGTGCGCGACGACGCCGCCGGCCTGGATCAACGGGAGCAGCGCGTCGGTGGACGACGCGGTGAGCTGGGCGCCCGGGATGGTCGCGTTGCCCGCGATGCCCGCCGAGAACACGGTCGACTCGGTGCCGATCAGCACGCCGACCGCACCGGCGGCCTCGGCGTTGTTCCACCGCGCGCCGGAGCCGCACGCCCGGGTGGCGTCGTCGTCGTCCCACCACAGGTAGACGATGTTCCCGGTGATCTCCGCCGCGCGGTCCGTCAGCGGGGTGCAGCCGTCCACGCCGTCGCCCAGGTAGACGACCGGGGCGGTGACGTCCTCGGTCCCGGCGTAGGAGATGGAGTTCTGCGCGGCCCAGGTGCCGACGGCGGCCGGGTCGGGCGCCTCCGTGACCTCGACGCCGTCGTAGGTCTGCGGGCTGCCGACGGAGTTCGCGACGGTCAGGCCGGAGGCCGCCGAGCCGGGCGAGCCGCCGACGTCCGTGATGTCGGACGAGTTGCCGGCGGACAGCACCGCGAGGGTGCCGAGGTCGGACAGCCGGTCGATCAGCAGGTTGTCCGGGTCGTCGGACGGGGTCGCGGAGGCACCGAGCGACAGGTTGACCACGTCGAGGTGGTCGCCGAAGTCGCCGTCGCCGTCGGGGTCGGCCGCCCAGTCGAGGGCGAGGCCGGTGAGGTCGGTGGACCCGCCGATGTCGCCGAACACCTTGAGGGCGTAGATCCCCGCGCCGGGCGCCGAGCCCGGGCCGACCTGCCAGTCGGACAGGTCGGTGAGCGTGGCGTAGTCGCCGGTGAAGGTCGTGCCGTCCGGCTGGACGCCGTAGCCGGCGGCGGTGCCGGCGACGTGCGTGCCGTGACCCGAGTTGTCCGACGTGTACAGGCTGTCGATCGGGTTGTCGTCCGGCGTCGGCGTCAGCGTGGCGCCCGGGAGCTCGGAGTTCGGGTCCGCGTCGTACAGCGGGCCGGCGAAGTCGTACCCGCCCAGGTACTTGGCCGGGTCGAACAGGCCCTCGGGGACCGGCTGCGTGCCGTCCTCGCCGTACGCCTGCTGGTAGGCCTCGACCGTGCCGGGGCCGCCGAAGTCGGCGTGCGTGTAGTCCAGGCCGGTGTCGATGACGCCGATCCGGACGCCCTCGCCCGTCTGGCCGGTGTCCTGCCACACCTGCAGCGCGCGGGTGAACGCGTCCGTGGAGGAGTTGTCGGCGGTCTTGGTGGTCACCCGGTACACCGCGACGACGTCGTCGGAGGCGGCCAGGTCCCGGACCTGCGCGGCGTCGCCGGTGACGAGCGTGCCGGCGACCAGGTTGGACAGCGTGGCGATCCGCTCCGGCGCGACCGCGGCGGTGCGGGCGGCGGGGTCGGACTCGGCGGGGACGACGGCCTCGGCGACCTGCTCGACCTGGGCGGTCGCGGCCTGGACCGCATCCGCGTCGCCGCCGTCCTCCGCGACGTCGAGGCCCGAGGGCGCGTCGAGCTGCACGAACGCGGTGACGGTGCCCTCGGCGTCGGCGAGGCCGGAGGAGACCTTGTCCTCCGTGCCGGCGAGCACGTCGTCCGACGCGACCGGGTCCCCCGCACCCGCGGCCAGGCCGGGGTCGAGCGGCAGCGGTGGCGACGCGGCGCCCGGCCCAGCGGCGGAGGCGGCGGTGCCCCCGAGCGTGGTGGTGGCGGCCAGCGCCAGGACGGTCAACGAGGCACGGAGCGAGCGACGCGTCATGGGAATCCGTTCGTCGGGCAGGATGCAGAGGTGCACCGCGGCATGACTTGGCGTCATGCGTGACGGTGACTGCGGCCTCACGCTACAAACTTCTGGGCGATTCGTCACGGTTTCGCCACACATTGGCCTTCCAGCGCTTGCACAGGCGTCGCTAGCATGGGTGATCCGGGTCACCGAGGCAGCGGCACCGCCGCCGCGCCGGCCGGGCGGCACGAGGGGGCCGCCGGCACCCGGGTCGTGTGGGGATCGCGTGAAGATCGCCCGCCGGATCGTCACGGGATCTTCGCGGATCGGTCGCCGGGCCCTTGAAGGACCCCGAGGTCCGCTGCCTAACCTCGTCGACCGTGAGTGAACGCATGCCCGCCGCGCGGAGCTCGTCCCGCGGCAGGCACGCAGCCCCGCGCGTCGAGCGCGACCTCGCGGCACCGGCCACCGCGACGACACCCACGCCCGCCTTCCCCGGGGAGGTGGGCGCGGTCGTGCCCACCGGCCGGACCGACGCACGCCAGCCCGCCCCCGCGGAGCCCGGCGCGTCGACCGCCCCGTCCCCGATCGAAGGTGCAGCACCCCCGCCCGTGACGTCCTCCCTCCACGACACCAGCGCCCCCTCCTCCACCACCGGCCCGGCCGACGGCACCCCCTCCGCCGCCGGCGCCCCGGCCGTCGCGGCGACCCTCCGGGCCCGCGGCCGCCGCGCCGCCGGGCCCGCGCAGGACGGTCCCACCGACGCCGCGACCCCCGTCGCGGTGATCGCCGTGACCCCGGCGGCGGACCGCGCTCCCGCGGACGCCGACCGCGCCGACGCAGCGGCCCCCGCCGACGCCACGCCGACCCCTGCCGACGCGGCCGACACCGTCGCCCCCGCCGACGCCACGGCGGTCCCCGCCGACGCGCTCCCGACCCGCCGGTCGTCCGCCGCCGC
>NZ_JAGXJG010000060.1:0-25430 GCF_019091725.1 Cellulomonas sp. GbtcB1
CGGCGGCGTCCGGCGCGGCGCCCGGCCCGGCGTCGGCGAGCAGCCCGAGCACCGCGTGCCGAAGCCGCGGCGCCCACGGCCGGCCGAGCTCGGGGCCGAGCGCCGGACGGACCGCGCCGCGCTCGTCGCGGGTACCCACCAGGGCGGGCCACCGCGGGGTGGCGGCCCACCAGGACGCGAGCCGCGCCCACCGGTCGGCGAGGTCCAGCGCCAGCCACTCGTCGGCGAGCGTGGTCGGGACGTGGTGCGGCGACTCCTCGCCGTCGTCGCGGACCAGGGCGCCGACGCCGGCCAGCTCGACGACGAACGCCGCCTCCTGCTCGGTGACCTCCAGGGCGCTCGCGGTGCGCCGCAGGTCGCGGACGCCGAGCCCGCCGGCGCGCAGCACGGGCGGCGGGGCCTGGCCCCACAGCCGCAGCAGCCCCGCGACCAGCCGGACGGCGCGCTCCGCACCGGCGGCGTGCTCGGCCTCGACCAGCGCGGCGTCGCGGCGCGGCAGGTCCTCCGGCGCGGGCGGGGTCGCCGGGGTGCGGTGCGTGCGGCCGTCGCGGAGCGCGAGGGCGACCGTGCGGGGGAGCACGACGTGCCGCTCGTCGGCCCGGACCAGCAGCCCGGCGCGGACCAGCTCGGTGACGGCCTCCGCCGCGGGCCCGGCCGCCGGGCGCACGCCGACGGGCGGCCCCCAGGTCAGCGCGTCCAGCACGGCGCGGCCGGCGGCAGGGGCGTCGGCGAGCAGCCCGGGGACGGCGGCGGGGTCGGGGTCGTGCGGCGCGGGGGCGGCGAGGCCGGCGGTCGCCGGGCCGAGCAGCTCCGCCACGCCCGGCGCGGGCCGCAGCACCGGGTCGGACGCGCGCCCGCCCACGGGGTGCACCAGGGCCAGGTCGGTGGCCGTCGCCAGCGCGGCGCGGACCGCGGGGGCCTCCGGGCGCCCGGCGCCGACCGCGGCCACCACGTCGCGGGCGCGCACCCCGGTCGCGGGGTCGGCCGACCCCGCCAGCAGCGCGACGACGGCCTCGACCGCCTGCAGCACCGCCGCGTCCACCCCCGCGAGCGCGCGCTCGAGGCTCGGCCGGCTGGTGGCGCGGGCGGCGAGGGAGGCGAGCGTGGCGGGCGACGGGTGCGCGAGGTCGGGGCGCCGCAGCAGCAGGCGCACCAGCTCGTCGTCCGACCTGCCGCGCAGGTGCTCGCTGAACGTGGCCATCCGCACCACGATACGTTCCGGCGGGTCCGGCGCGGGGCCGGGTCCGCCGGGGCGAGCCGCCGGGAGGCAGCGATGGCACGGGTGCGCAGGACGCGGGTCGTGGTGGCGAGCACCGCGGGGATCTTCGTGGAGTCGCTGGACTGGACCATGTACGCGCTGCTCGCGCCGTACTTCGCGGGGCAGGTGTTCCCGGGCGACGACCCGGTGACCCGGGTGCTGGGCGCGTACGTCGTGTTCGCGGTCGGCTTCGTGGTCCGGCCGCTGGGGTCGTACGTGATGGGCCGGATCACCGACACGAGGGGCCGGCGCACCGGCCTGCTGGCGTCGGAGTCGCTCATCGCCCTGGGTGCCGCGGTGATCGCCGCCGCCCCGACCTACGCCGTCGCCGGCTGGTGGGCCGCGGTCGTGGTCGTGCTCGCCCGGATGCTGCAGGGCATCGCGATGGGCGGCGAGGTCGCCACGGCGGCGACGTACGTCGTCGAGGTCGCCCCGCCGGAGCGCCGGCACCGGTACGGCGCGTTCGCGTACTCCGGCGACGCGCTCGGCACGCTCGGCGGCACGGTGGTGCTCGCGGTGCTGCTCGGCGTGCTCGGCCCGGACGGGCTGCGCGACGGCGGCTGGCGGATCGCGTTCGTCATCGCCGCCCTGTGCGGGCTGCTGGCGCTGTGGATCCGGCGCGGGGTGCCGGAGTCGGAGGTGTTCGAGCGGGCGCGGGACGCCGGGGTCGAGCCCGCCGGCCCGCTGCTCCGCCGGCACGCGGGGCGGATGGCGCTGGCGTTCATGCTCACCATCGGGTCCACGATGGGCGTCTACTTCGGGTCGGTGTACCTGCCGGAGTTCGCCGGGCACACCGGGCGGTACACCGAGACCCAGGCCGCGTCGCAGCACACCGTGGCGCTGATCTGCCTGCTGGTCGCGATGATCGCCTCCGGGTTCCTGGCCGACCGGTTCGGGCCGCTGGTGCTGATCCGCACCGGGTTCACCGCCGCGGCCGTGCTGGTCGTCCCGCTGATGCTCGGGCTGGCGGCCGGCGCCGTGCCGTACCTCGTGGCCGCGCCGCTGTTCACGATCTGCGTCGGCCTGCAGCTCGGCGTCACGCCGGTCGCCGGTGCGCGGCTGTTCCCGGTGCCGATCCGGGCCGTCGCGCTGGGCGTCCCCGCGGCCGCCGCCATCGCGCTGTTCGGCGGTACGTTCCTGTTCGTGGCCGAGTGGCTGATCTCCCGCGACGCGCTGCGCCTGGTCCCGGTGTGGGCCGCGGCGGGGCTGACGGTGTCCGCCGTCGGCTCGTGGCTGGTGGGCGAGCGGCTGCTCTACCCCGTCGAGACGCTCGCGGGGACCCGGGCCGAGCCGTCCCCGGTGCCGCGCCCCGCCGGCCCGGCAGCACCGCACCCCACGGAGGTCTGACATGCCGCTCGACCACCCCGCCCTGGACGCCCTGCGCGCCGACGCCCGGGTGCTGCTGCCCGACACCGCCGCGCTCCGGCACGCCCTGCACCGCACCCCGGAGATCGGGCTCGACCTGCCCCGCACCCAGGCGCTCGTGCTCGAGGCGCTGGAGCCGCTGGGGCTGGAGGTGCGCACCGGCGCCGGGCTGTCGTCGGTGGTCGCCGTGCTCCGCGGCGCGCGCCCCGGGCCGGCGGTGCTGCTCCGGGCCGACATGGACGCGCTGCCCGTCACCGAGGAGACCGGCGAGCCGTTCGCGAGCGAGGTGCCCGGGGCGATGCACGCGTGCGGCCACGACCTGCACGTCGCCGGCCTGGTCGCCGCCGCCCGGCTGCTGGCCGCCCGCCGCGAGGAGATCGCCGGCTCGGTCGTGCTGATGTTCCAGCCCGGCGAGGAGGGCGACCACGGGGCGCGCCTCATGATCGAGGAGGGCGTGCTCGACGCCGCGGGGGAGCGGGTCGTCGCGGCGTACGGCCTGCACGTCCTGTCGGCGATCCTGCCCACGGGGGCGATCACGAGCCGCCCCGGCACGCTGCTGGCCGCCGCGGACACCGTGCACGTCACGGTGCACGGGCGCGGCGGGCACGGGTCGATGCCGCACCTCGCGCAGGACCCGGTGCCGGTCGCCGCCGAGATCGTGCTCGCGCTGCAGGCGATGGTGACCCGGCAGTTCGACGTCTTCGACCCGGTCGTCGTCACCGTCGGCAGGATCGAGGCGGGCACCACCGACAACGTCATCCCCGCCGAGGCGCGGATCGAGGCCACCGTGCGCACGTTCTCCGAGGCGGTGCACGGCGTCGTGCCCGAGCGGGTCGCGCGGGTGTGCGAGGGCGTCGCCGCCGCGCACGGGCTGTCCGTCACCGTCGACTACCAGCGGGGGTACCCGGTCACGTCGAACCGGCCGGAGGAGGTCGCGCGCCTGGCACGGCTGGCGGCCGGGCTGTTCGGCGAGCGGTCGTACGTCGACGCGCCGCAGCCGCTCGCGGGCTCCGAGGACTTCTCCTACGTGCTGCAGGAGGTGCCCGGCACCTACCTGGGCGTCGGGGCGACGCCCGCCGACGCCGACCCGCGGACCGCGCCCTACAACCACTCCGCGCAGGCGCGGTTCGAGGACGGGGCGCTCGCGGTCGGCCCGGCGGTGCTCGCCGCGCTGGCGCTGGACCGGCTCGCGGAGGGCTGAGACGCGCCCTCCCGGCACCCGATCGGGTCCGGATCCCCGCCTGATCAGCGGCTCCACCCGCCCGAGCGCTCAGGTCCGCCTCACCTGTGCCGATGACAGGTCTCGACGCGCCCGTGGACGGGCGCCCGCGCTCGAGCCGAAGGGACACGCATGTCGATCACGGCGGGGCACCTGCCCCCGGCCACGCGCGAGGTGTGCGTCGCGCGTCAGGGCATCTACGACGTGCTGAGCCGGCCCATCGGGCACGAGCTGCTGTTCCGGGCCAGCCCGGACGCCCTCGAGTCCGGCGTCCGTCCCGGGATCGACGACAACCGCGCGACCGCGACCGTCATCGTCGCGACGCTCACGGAGTTCGGCGTCGAGGACCTGGCGGGCAACGGCGACCTGTTCGTCAACGTCCCGCGGTCGTTCATCGTCGACGAGCTGCCGGTGGCGCTCGACCCGCACCGCGTCGTGCTGGAGGTCCTGGAGAAGGTCCCCGCCGACGAGGAGGTGGTCGCGGGCGTCGAGCGGCTGCGCCGGCTCGGGTTCGGCATCGCGCTCGACGACTTCGTCCCGGGGGACCAGCGCTGGGACCTGCTCCCGCTGTGCGACTACGTCAAGGTCGACATGTCCGACGTCGGCGACCGGCTCGCCGAGTTCGCCGACGAGCTGCGGGCGGTCGCCCCGCACGCCGCGCTGGTGGCGGAGCACGTCGAGGACGAGGCCGACTTCCTCGCCGCCCAGGACGCGGGCTTCGACCTGTTCCAGGGCTACCACTTCCGTCGGCCGACGGTGCTGACCCGGCCGGCGCTCGCGCACCACGCGATGGTCGCCGGGCGGCTGCTCGTGCAGCTGGGCGACCCGCAGGTGTCCTACCGCCGGCTGGCCCGGCTCACCGCCGCCGACCCGGCGATCGCGCTCAAGGTGTTCCGGGTCGTGAACTCGGTGTCGGGCGCCGGGCGCACCGTGCGCAACCTGCACCAGGCGCTCGTGCTGCTCGGGCGGGAGCGGTTCCGCGCGATGCTCGTGCTGGAGGTGCTCGCGACCGCGGGCCACCACGACGACGAGATCCCGCTCATGGCGCTCGCCCGCACCCGCGCCGCCGAGATCCTCGCGCCGCAGGACCCCCTGGAGGCGTCCACGGAGGCGCTGGTCCGCATCGTGTCCGAGCTGCTCGACGTGCCCGTGTCCGAGCTCGACCCCGAGCTGCACCGGTCCCAGCCGAGCGCCCGGGTGGTCGCGGCCTGCGACGTGCTCGACGCGTACCTTGACGCCATCGCGGAGGAGGCGGTGCCGTCGATCCGGTCGCCGTACTCCGCGCTGCACGTGTCGCTCGTCTACCTGACCGCGCTCCGCGAGGCGCGGGCCCTGCTCGCCACCGTCTACCAGCCCGTGCCGCGGCTGCAGGCCGTGCCGGGCGGGGTCCAGGACGTGGCGTTCGGCTGAGCCGCGTCGCGCGGGCCGCGCGGCACGGGCGCGACGCGGGTCCGTGGGGGTTCGCCGGCCGCGGAGCGGCGCGCTGCGCGGGCGGTGCGACCGGTAGCCTGGTGACGTGCGGCGCGACGCCGCGCGAGTTCCGACGAGCACAGGGGATCGCAGTGCCCACCGGCAAGGTCAAGTGGTTCGACACCGATCGCGGCTTCGGCTTCATCGCCGCCGACGACGGCACCGAGGTGTTCCTGCACGCGTCCGCGCTGCCTGCGGGGATCGGCACGCCCAAGCCCGGCACCCGGGTGGACTTCGGCGTGGCCGACGGCCGCCGCGGCCCGCAGGCGCTCGCGGTCAAGCTGCTCGACCCGGTGCCCTCGGTCGCCGCGGTCCAGCGCAAGCCCGCCGACGACATGGCCGTCATCGTCGAGGACCTCATCAAGGTGCTCGACCGGGTCGGCAACGACCTGCGCCGCGGCCGCCGCCCGGAGAAGTCCCGCGCCGAGCAGGTCGCCACCCTGCTGCGCGCCGTCGCCGACGACCTCGAGGCCTGAGCATGGCGACCGCGACCCAGGACGCCGTGCTCGGCGGCGCCGTCGACCTCGCCCGCGAGGCCGCCCTCGAGCTGGCCGAGCACCCCCAGGACGTCGGCGAGCACCTCGGCTACACCGTGGACGCCGACCGGCTCGTCTCGCACCGGTTCGCCTGCACCGCCAAGGGCTACCGCGGCTGGGTGTGGACCGTGACCCTGTCCCGGGTGCCGCGCGCCCGGAAGGCGACCGTCTGCGAGGCCGTGCTGCTGCCCGGCGACGACGCCGTCCTCGCGCCCGCCTGGGTGCCGTGGGACGAGCGGCTGCGCCCGGGCGACCTCGGCCCCGGCGACGTGCTGCCGTTCCGCGCGGACGACCCGCGGCTGGAGCCCGGCTTCACCCCCACCGGCGACCCCGAGGTCGACGAGGTCGCGATCGGCGAGCTCGCGCTGGCCCGCAACCGGGTGCTGTCGCCGGTGGGGATCTCCGAGGCCGCCGAGCGCTGGTACCGCTCGAAGCAGGGCCCGGCGTCCGCCGGTGCCGTCGCGTCCGCCGAGCCGTGCCTGACCTGCGGGTTCCTGGTGCCGCTGCAGGGCGCGCTGGGCACCGTGTTCGGCGTGTGCGTCAACGCGTGGTCCCCCGACGACGGCAAGGTCGTCGCGCTGGAGCACGGCTGCGGCGCGCACTCCGAGACGGACGTCGAGCCGCGGCCGTCCGAGTGGCCGGACGTGCCGGTCGCGCG
Organism: Cellulomonas sp. GbtcB1; assembly: GCF_019091725.1. Taxonomy (NCBI): domain Bacteria; kingdom Bacillati; phylum Actinomycetota; class Actinomycetes; order Micrococcales; family Cellulomonadaceae; genus Cellulomonas; species Cellulomonas sp. GbtcB1. Next base: position 6,507 of record NZ_JAGXJG010000060.1, read on the forward strand.
CGAGCTGGACGTGCTGCCGACCGCCGAGGTCGTCGGGTCCGGGGCGGTCGACGCCCCGGAGCCGGACGCGCCCGTCGTCGGGGGGGCCGGGGACGACGCGGCCGGCCCCGCCGTGACGGTGGAGGCCACGGTCGAGTCCGTGACCGTCGAGGTCGAGGTGGCCGCGGACGACGTGGCGACCGACGACGCGGCGCAGGACGCGCCGTCCGCGGAGGACGAGCCCCGGTCGTGACCGGCGACGTCTTCGGCACGCGCGCGCTGCGCGAGCGGGTGCTGGGGACGTGGCGCGCCGACCCCGCGCGCCTGCGCGAGGACGCGAACACCGAGGAGGACCACGCCCGCGGCTACTACCGCGACCGGGTGGTGGTCGAGCTCGCGCAGAACGCCGCCGACGCCGCGGTGCGCGCGGGGGCGCCGGGGCGGCTGCTGCTGCGGCTGACGACGGCGGGCGCGACAGAGGCGGCCGGCGACGACGCAGGCGGCGGGCGCTCGGGCGACGACGGCTCCGGCGCGTCGGGTCCGGCGGTGCTGGTCGCGGCGAACACCGGCGCCCCGCTCGACGCCGCCGGCGTGCGCTCGATGGCGGCGATGCGCGCCTCCGCGACCCGCGACTGGCCGGGCCGCGACGGCGCAGGCACGGGCGGCCCGGGCCTGGTCGGCCGGTTCGGCGTCGGCTTCGCGGCCGTGCGGGCGGTGTCGGACGACGTCCGGGTGCTGTCCACGTCCGGCGCGGTGCGGTTCTCGCTCGACGACACCCGCCGGGACCTCGCGCTCGCCGCCGGCGACGAGCCGCGGCTGGCCGACGAGGTCGCCCGCCGCGAGGGGTCGCTGCCCGCGCTCCGGCTGCCCCGGGAGGACGAGGGACGCCCGCCTGGTGGGTACGACACCGCGGTGGTGCTCGCGCTGCGCGACGACGCGGCGGTGGACGCCGTGCGGTCGATGCTCGCCGAGGTCGGCGACGCGCTGCTGCTGGCGCTCCCGGGGCTGACCGAGGTGGTGGTCGAGGACGACCTCGCCGGCCACCGTCGCCGGGTCGCCGACGTCGACCGCCGCTGGCGGCGCCTCACCGTCGAGGGCGAGCTCGACCCCGCGCTGGTCGCGGACCGCCCCGTCGAGGAGCGGTCCCGCCGCCGCTGGCGCGTGACGTGGGCGCTGCCCGTCCGCGGCGCCGGGCCCGACGACCGCACCGGGGTCGCCGGGGACCTGTTCGCCGCGCTCACCGGGGCGGCGGGGGGCGGTGCGCCGTGGGAGCGGGTGCTGCACGCGCCCACGCCCACCGACGACGCCCTCGACCTGCCCGCGCTGCTCGTCGCGACCGTCCCGCTCGACCCGACCCGGCGGCGCGCCGCCCGCGGCCCCGCGACCGACGCGCTGCTCGACGTCGCCGCCGAGGCGTACGCCCGGCTCGCCGCCGCGTGCGCCGTCGACGGCGACGACGCCCTGCGTCTGGTCCCGCTCGGGCTGCCGGCGGGCGACCTGGACGCCGCGCTGCGGGGGCGGCTGGTCGAGGCGCTGTCCCGCACGCCGCTGCTGCCGCCCGCGCACGCCGCCGACCCCGGGGACCCCGCCGACCTCGTCGAGCCGCACCGGGCCGTCGCGCTCGCCGGCCCGCACGCCCCCGAGCTGACCCGTGCCCTCGCCCCGTGGTTCGCCGGCCTCGTCGTGCTGCCCGAGGGCCGGCTCGCCGCGGCCCGTGCCCTGGGCGTCGAGGTCCGGGAGGCCGCCGAGTACGTCGAGGAGCTGCCGGCCGCCTCCGGTCTGCCGCCCGCGCGGTGGCGCGCCCTGTACGCCGCGCTCGCCCCGGCCGCGGGCGACCCGCTCGCGCGCGAGGCCCTCGCGGCGCTGCCGGTCCCGCTGGCCGACGGCCGGGTGGTCCGGGGCGCCCGTGGTCTGCTGCTCCCGGTGGCGGGGGCGCTCGACGCCGCGGGCCCGGTGGCCGGCGCGCTGGCGGTCCTCGGCCGGTGGGGCGTGCGCCTCGTGCACCCGGCGGCCGCCCACGAGGTGCTGGAGCGGCTCGGCGCGGCGCCCGCCGACCCCGCGGCGCTGCTCGCGCACCCGGGCGTGCGGCAGGCCGTGCTCGACCAGGCCGACGAGGACGACGTCGCCGTGGCGGAGCAGGTCAGCGACGCGGTGCTCGCGCTCGTGCGCGCGGCCGTGGCGGACGGGTCGGTCCCGCCGGACGGCGAGCCGGTCGCCCCGGGGCGGGCCGTCCTCGGGCTGCTCACCCTGCGCGCGGCGGACGACGAGCCGACGCCCGCGCACGGCCTGGTGCTGCCGGGGTCGCGCGCCGAGCGGCTGCTCGACCTGCGGGTGCTGGCCCCGATCGCCCCGGACGCCGTCGAGCGGTGGGGCGCGGACGCCCTCGCCGCCGCGGGCGTCCGCGCGGACCTGGTGCCGCTGCTGCTCGCCGACGTCGCGGCGGCGCCGGACGACCCGTACGCCGACGACGACGCCGACCTGGTCACCGACGCCCTGGACGGCTGGGACGCCTGGATCGCCGAGGTCGCCGCGGTCGTCGGGGAGGGGGAGACGCTGCCCGAGGTCCTGGCGGTCGCCGACCTCGACGCCACGGACCCGGGCGCCTGGCCCGCCGTGCTCGCCCGGCTCGCCGAGCCCGGGCCGCTGCGCCGCGCGCTGCTCGACGAGGTGCGCGGCCCCGCCGGGCGCCGCGCCCCCGGGTACACCGCGTGGTGGCTGCGGCACCGGTCCGGGCTCCCGCTGGCGGCGCCGTTCGCGGTCGCCGGGGCGGAGCCCGCCGTCGCCCGGCTGCTGCCGACCCCGCCCCCGGCGGTCGCCGCGCTCGACCCCGCCGCGCAGGCGGCGCTGGGCGGGGTCGCGACCCTCGCCGCGGTCCCGCCCGGCGCCTGGGACGCGCTGCTGCGGGCCGCCGCGCCGGTGGGCGGGCGCGTCGACCTCGACCTCGCGGCGGCGGTGTGGTCCGCCTGGGCCGGGCTCGCGGCCGCGGAAGCCGAGGGGGACGCGCTGCCCGACCTCGACGTCCTGCCCGCCCTCGTCGCGCTCGACCGGGTCGTCCTGGTGCACGCGGAGGACGCCGCCGTCGCCCCGGCGCCGATGTGGTGGCAGCGCACCGACGTCGCCGCGATGGTGCCGGTGACCGGTGCGGCGGACCCGGAGGACCTGGCCGAGCTGCTCGGGGTGCCCGTGGCGGGCGACCTCGCCGACGGCGTCGTCGACGAGCGGGACGGCGACGACGCCGGCACCCTGTCCGCGACCCCCGACGCGGTGCGGGTCCTGCTGCCCGGCGCGCCGGACACCTGGATCGAGCACGAGCAGCTGCGGGTGGACGGCGTCCCGGTCGACTGGTGGGTGGACGGCTCCGGTCCGGACGCGATCGTGCACGCCACCCACCTGGCCGGCCTCGCGCGCGGGCTGGCGCAGGCGTGCGGCGCGTGGCGGCTCCGGCACGCCGCGGAGCTCGCCCTGGTGGAGCCGGCGCGGGCCGCCGAGCTCGCCGTGGAGCAGGTCGCCGACGACGGGGGCATGATGGACGGCCGATGAACCGCAGCCTGCTCACCTCGGCCTACCTGCCCGCCCTGCTCTACGAGACGGGGCTCGGCGCCGTCACCCCGGTCGTCGCCCTCGTGGCCGCGGGCATGGGGGCCCGGCTCGACCAGGCCGCGCTGATCGTGGCGCTGGTGGGCGTCGGCCAGATCCTCGGCGACGTGCCCGCGGGCGCCCTCGCCGCCCGGGTCGGCGACCGGCGGGCCATGCTCGTCGCGGCGCTGGTGGCGTGCATCGCGCTCACGATCGGCGCGCTCGCCCCGACGCTGCCGGTGCTCGCGGTCGGCGTGCTGCTGACCGGTGCCGCGTCCGCGGTGTTCCACCTCGCCCGGCAGGCCTACCTCACCGAGGTGGTGCCGGTGGTGAACCGGGCGCGGGCGCTGTCCACCCTGGGCGGGGTGTCCCGGATCGGCGTGTTCCTCGGGCCGTTCCTCGGTGCGGCGGTGCTGCACGTCGCCGACCTGCGTGCGGTGTTCTGGCTCGCGGTCGGCACCACGGTCGCCGCCGCGGCGGTCGTCGGGCTGGCCCGGGACGTCGACGACCGGCACCCCGCCGCGCGGGGCCGTCCCCGGGTGTCGACCGCCGGGCTCGTGCGCCGGCACGGGCGGCTGCTCGCGACGCTCGGGCTCGCGGTCGTGCTGGTGGGCGCCGTGCGGGCCACCCGGCAGGTCGTCCTGCCGCTGTGGTCCGAGCACCTGGGGTTCGCCCCCGCGACCACGAGCCTCGTGTTCGGCATCTCGGGCGCCGTCGACATGCTGCTGTTCTACCCGGCGGGCAAGGTCATGGACCGGCGCGGGCGGCTGTGGGTCGCGGTGCCGTCGATGCTGGTGCTCGGCGGCGCGATCGCGGTGCTGCCGCTGACGTCGACGCTCGTCGGCCTGACGGTCGTGGCGATGGTCATGGGCTTCGGCAACGGCATCGGCTCCGGCATCCTCATGACGCTCGGCGCGGACGTCGCCCCGCCGGACGCCCGGGCGCAGTTCCTCGGGGTGTGGCGCGTGTTCCAGGACTCGGGGGCCGCGGCCGGTCCGCTGGTGGTCTCGGCGGTCGCCGCCGCGGGCAGCCTGGCGGCGGGGATCGTGACGATGGGCGCGGCCGGCCTGCTGGCGGCGGGCGCCCTCGCGGCGACCGTGCCCCGCTGGTCCGAGCACGCCACGGCCCGCACCCGGGCCCGCGCGGCTGCGGCCCGCGCAGCGGCCGACCGCGCCGCGGCGACGGACCCGCCGAGCGGGCACTAGACGTCGCTACCGCGGGCCGGGTGGGGACGTCTGGTGCCCGCTCGGCGGAGGGGGTGCGGGGGTCAGCGGCCCGCTCGGCGGAGGAGGTGCGGGGCTCAGCGGCCCGGGCGGCGGCGGGTCCAGGCGAGGCCCAGCCCGCCCAGCGCGGCGCCCGTGACGCACGCCCAGACCCCGTGCGGGCCCGCGGCGTCGGTCAGCCACAGCACGACGGCCACGACCAGGGCCACCAGCCACGCGGCGATGCCCACCAGGAACACGGGCCGCATGCTCACCGGCACCGGCTCCGGGGCGGGCTTGCGGCTCTCCGGGCGCAGGGCGAGGTGGATGAACGACGGCACGGCCACCACCCTATGCGCTCCGGTGGAGCCGGAACCGCGGGGGCCTACTCGCCGAAGGCGAGGGCCGTCGCCGTCGCCAGGGCGCTCGGGACCGCGGCGAGGTACGCGTGCGCCACGTCCCACGGCTCCAGGCCGGTGGCCGCGACGGCCGCGGTGTCGTTCTCCTCGTGGGCGAGCACGGCGGCCAGCACCTGGCCCAGCCGGCCCTCGCGCCGCAGCAGCGCCGAGCTCAGCGCGTCGGAGACGCCCGTGCGCGCGACGAGCTCGGTGAGGTCGATGCCCTGCTGGGCGGCGACCGCGGACAGCAGCCCGACGGTGTACCCGGCGTCGTCCCCGGCGATCGTGTGGCAGGTCATGGCGCGGGTCAGGATCGACCACAGCGTGCCGACCGAGGCCGGCTTGGCGTCGATGAGCGACGCGATCGCGAGCGCGTGCAGCTGGCGCGGGCCGACCAGGACGACGGCCTGGAGCACGGAGTCGATCTCGCGCCGCAGCCCGAACGCCGAGGAGTTCACCAGGTGCAGGACCCGCATGGACAGCTCGGGGTCGGAGGCGACGGTGCGCACGACGGTCTGCTGGTCGACCTGCTCCTCGGACAGCACGCGCAGCAGCTCGAGGCACTGCAGCTCGCCCGCGGAGAACGACCGGCGGGTGACCGGGGGGTCGCGGTGGAACATCGGGCCCTGGAGCAGGTCGGCGCCGATCGCCTGGGCGGTCTCGAGCCGCTCGGTGGTGTCGGTGTGCTCGGCGACGACGGTCGCGCCGGCGGCGTGCGCGCGGGCGACGAGCTCGGCGCAGTGGTCGGCGCCGCGCTGCAGGTCGACCTTGACGATCTGCACCCGGTCCAGGAGCCGGTCCTGGGCCAGCGAGCCGTCGTAGTCGGCGAGCGCGAGCCGGCTGCCGCGGGCCGTGGCGGCGGCGAGCAGCTCGTCGACGTCGGGGCGCCGCGCGAGCGACGGGGTGATCTCGAGCATCAGCCGGTCGGCGTCGTACCAGACGGCCGCGGTGCCCGACAGCAGCCCGGCGGTCGCGCGGAGCAGCACGGGCTTGTCGCCCGCGAGGCCGGTCAGGTCCAGGCGCCGGTAGGCGGCCTCGACGGCGACCTCGGTGCTCTCGTCCGGAAGCGACGCGCCGGTCGGCCCGCTGACCAGGACCCGCACGGCGTAGCCGTAGACGGAGCGGTCGTGGTGCACGACCGGCTGGCGCAGCACGGTGGTCTCGCCGCCGCCGATCGGGATCGGGCTGCCGCTCGCGGCGCGCGGGGACCCGGCGTCGGCACCGAGGGTCGAGGTCATCACGAGCTCCAGGTCGGGTCGGTCGGGGCGGGAGGTCAGGCGGCCGGCGCGAGCGGCGCCCGCAGCGGCCAGTCCTCGGCGAGGACGGTCTGGACGGCGGCGCCCGTCACCGGGTCGACGACGAGCGGTGCCAGCAGGTTCGCGGTGGGCGGCTCGCCGCCGTCGGCCGGGCGCACGACGACCAGGCGCACGGCGTGGTCGCGGTCGGCGCCGATCGCGGCGAGGACGTCGCCGGCGATCGCCGGGGCGTACTCGGGGAAGAACGCGTCGGGGTCGACGACGAACAGCCGGACCGGGCGGGCGCCCGCGGGCTCGGCGCGCAGCGCGTACAGCACGCCGGCGTCGTCCAGCGGGGTGAGCGTGAAGTCCTCGTACCCGGCGAGTCCCGGCATGGGCGTGCGCAGGTGGAGGTGCTCGGGCAGGTGGGTGCGACGCGGGGCGTCGGCGAGCTCAGCGGTCATCGGAGGAAGTCCAGGAGAGTCGGCTGGAGGACCTTGGCGGCGGCGCCGAGGGCGCCCTTGTAGGCGACCTCCTGCGAGCCGAGGTCCAGGATGATCTGGGCGAGGTCGACGTCCTGGATGGCGCCCAGGCGCGTCTTGGCGGTGACGGTGCTCTCCGCGATCAGGGCCTGCGCGGAGTCGACCTGGTTCTGCCGGGCACCGATCGAGGACAGCTCGGTCGTCATGGCGTCGAGGCGGTCGTCGATCGCGTCGAGCTGGTCGGACGGGTCCCCGCCGGCCTGGAGGGTGGCGACGATGCCGTCGAGCAGGGCGAACACCGAGTCGTCCCCGGTGCCGAACACCCGGGCGCCGTCGGAGTCCACGCGGACGGTGGTGCCGCTCGCGACGGTGCGGGTGACGATGGCGCCGTCGACGCCCTTGAAGTCGTAGGCGCCCGCCGCGTCGTCGGCGGCCCCGAACGCGGGGGCCGCGACGGTGCCCGCGAACACCGGACGGCCCAGGTACTCCGTGTTCGCCTGGGCGAGCAGGGCGTCCTTCAGGCCGGAGATCTCCTGGGCGAGCGCCTCGCGGGAGGTGCTGCCGAGGGCGCCGTTGCCGCCCTGGACGGTGAGGTCCCGGGCCTTGCGCAGGTTGGCCAGCGAGGTGGTCAGCGCGCTGTCGACGGTCACCAGCCAGGCCTCGCCGTCGGCCGCGTTGCGGTCGTACTGCGCGAGCAGGCGCTGGTCGCCCTGGATCTTCAGGACGTCGGCGGTCCCGGAGGGGTCGTCGGAGGCGCGGTTGATCTTCACGCCCGAGGACATCTGCGTCTGCAGCTGCGACATCCGGTGCAGGTTGTCCTGCAGGTTGCCCAGCGTCGTGTTCCGCACCGTCATCTGCGTGACGCGTCCGATCGCGGTCATCGGCCCACCACCCCCGTCCGGTTGATCAGCGTGTCGAGCATCTCGTCCACGGCCGTGAGGACGCGGGCCGCGCCCTCGTAGGCCCGCTGGAAGGCGAGCATGTTGACCGTCTCCTCGTCCGTGTCGACGGACGTCTGCGCGAGCTGCGCGGAGGCGGCGGTGGCGCGGGCGGCCTCGGCGACGGTGGCGCGCGACGCGGCGGACGCGGACTTCACGCCCAGGTCGACGACGAACGCGGACCACTGCGAGTCGGGGCCGTCGACGGCCTTGGCGAGCGCCGCGATCTGCTCGCCGACGCTGCCGTCCAGGCTGCCCTGGCCGGGTGTGGCCACGGCGACGCCGGACGGGTCGGTGATCGCGACGGCGAGCCCGAGCGCGGCGGGGCGCGAGGGGTCGATCGTGAAGAAGTCCTGGCCGGTCGTGCCGTCGGCGGTCGCGGCGGTGCGGTGGATCGCGTTCACCGAGTCGGCGATCGTCGTGGCCATCGCGTTGATCGAGGCACCGGCGGAGGCGAGGACCCCGCCGTCCGCGGCCGGCCCGAGCGCCGTGAGCAGGCCGGCGACGCGGCCGCCGTCGAGGCCGGCGGCGTTGCCGTTGCGGGCCCAGACGATGCTGACCCCGGTGCCGCCCGACACCGCGTCGCCGAACGACGCCGCGCTGCCGGCGCCGACGGCCAGGGCGTTGGCCGAGCCGCCCGAGACGAGGGCGTTGCCCGCGACCATGACGTCGACGCTGCCGTCCCCGTTCGTGCGGGTGGTCGCGCCGACGAGCGAGGACAGCGAGGTGATGAGCTGGTCGCGCTGGTCCATCAGCTCGTTGGCGGAGCCGCCCGCGTTCGTGATGGACAGGATCCGGGTGTTCAGGTCGGCGACGTTGGCCGCCGTCGTGTTGACCTGCGTCACCAGGGCCTTGGTGGTGGTCAGCGCCTGGTCCCACTGGGTCGAGACGTCCTGGTACAGCGTGGACAGCCGGTCCGCGACGGCCTTGCCGCGTTCGAGGAGCACGGCGCGGTTCGACTCGGAGCCGGGGCTGTTGGCCACGTCGGACCAGGCGGTCCAGAAGCCCGTGAGGTCGGCGGAGAAGCCGGTCTTGGACGGCTCGCCGATCGTGGTCTCGAGCGTGTCGTACTCGGTCGCGATCGCGGCGAGCCGCGACGCGCCCGACGTCTCGTTGCGCAGGCGGGCGTCCAGGAAGACGTCGCCGAGCCGGTCGATGCCGGTCACGGCGGTGCCGATGCCGACGCCGTTGCTCGTGGAGAACATCGACGGCACGGTGGCGGCCGGCAGGGAGGCCATCGCGGCGCGCTGCCGGGTGTACCCGACGGTGTTCGCGTTCGCGATGTTCTGCCCCGACACCTCGAGCGCCTGGCGCTGCGCGATCAGGGAGCTGAGGGCGGTGCCCAGTCCGGAGAAGGTGCTCAACGGGTCCTCTTCCTCGGGTGTCTCGGGTCGTCTCGGGTGGCGGTCAGAAGGACCGGTCGAGCAGCTGCGCGCTGCGGTCGGCCTCGGCCGTGGTGTGGCCCTGCGGGTCGTACGTCTGCACCGACTCCTGCAGCGACATGAGCGTCTCCTGCGTGGCGCGGTGCGACATGGCGAGCAGCTCGCGGTTGCCGTCGGCCAGCTGGCCGATCTCGGTGGTGAGCTGGACGAAGGCGTCGCGGTGCGCCTGCAGCAGGTCGTCCCACGGGGTGGGGGCGTGCTCGGCGAGCGTCCGCAACGTGGCGCCGGGCTCCAGGCCGAGCTCCAGGGCGACGGCGTCGGCCTCGACGGAGCGGCCGAGCTCGGCGTCCCGGATCTGCTCCAGGACCGTCTCGACCTCCCGCGTCGCGTGGGCCAGCCACCGCGTGCGCCCGCTGGTGAGCACGAGCTGCTCCTCCTCGAGCTTGAACAGCAGCAGCTCGAGCAGGCGTCGCTCGGTCCACAGGACGTCGGACAGCTGGCTCAGGGCCATCGGGCGTTCCCCCTTCGAAGCAGCGGTGGTGCGGTCGGGACGCCCGGCGCGGGGTGCCGGCCGCGGCGTGATGCCTCTCCTATCGGGACGGGGCGGGGGGACCTGAGCGAAACCGGACACCTCGTGGCCACCCGCGCGTCGCCGCCGCCGGGGCCCGCGTTGAACCGACTGGTCAGTCCGTGTATCTGACAGGACAGCGATGTCCCAGGTGTGACGTGTGTCACAACTCCTCAGAACGGCCCGGAGCTATGTCGGCGGATGTCCGTTTTGTCTTTCCGGTACGTCCGAAATGGCCGCGGAAGTCGCATAGATCGGGTCCTCAGGAACTTCAGAACAAAGACTCAAGCCAGGTTTCACCCCCGCCGAGAACCGGTTCGTGAACAGCTCTGCAGCCACCCCCGCCGCCGACGACCTCGTCGTCGCGCACATGCCGCTCGTGGGGTACCACGTGAGCGAGGTCCTCTCCCGGGTCCCCGCCACCGTCAGCCGGGAGGACCTCGTGTCCGCCGGCCACCTCGCGCTGGTGCTCGCCGCCCGTGCGTACGACCCGGAGACGGGCGTCCCCTTCCCGCGCTACGCCGCGCTGCGCATCCGCGGCGCGCTGATCGACGAGCTCCGCTCGATGGACTGGGCCTCCCGCGGAGCCCGGCACCGCGCCCGCGAGCTGTCCGCCGCGAGCGACCGCCTCACCGCGACCCTCGGCCGCACCCCCACCCGCGAGGAGCTCGCGAGCGCGCTCGGCACCGACCTCGCCGCCGTGGACCAGGCCCGCCAGGACGCGGAGCGCCGCGTGCTGTCGATGGACGCCACCGTGCACCCGGTCGCGGACCTCGTCCGCGACGAGGCACCCGGCCCGGAGGACAACGTGATCATCGGCGAGCGGCTGCGCTACCTGCGCGCCGCGGTCGACACGCTGCCCGACCGGCTGCGCACCGTCATCGAGGGCCTGTTCCTGCAGGACCGGTCGGTCGCCGAGCTGGCCGACGAGCTGGGCGTCACCCAGTCCCGGATCAGCCAGCTGCGCACCGAGGGCCTGGCCCTGATGCGCGACGGCCTGAACGCCAGCCTCGACCCCGACCTGGTCCCGGTCGCCGAGCGCCCCGACGGCGTCGCCGAGCGCCGTCGCCGGACCTACTTCGCCGCGGTCGCCTCGCGCGCCGCCATGACCGCCGCCGGCCACCGCGCCGAGGAGGCCCGGTCGGTGCCGACCCCGTTCGAGGGCTCCGACCGCATCACCACCGCCGCGGTCTGAGACCGCACGCCGAGCTCGTTCACACGACGCCAGGAGGCGCCGGCCGCAGCACGCGGCCGGCGCCTCCTGGCGTTCGGCGTCCCGCGCAGTGCCAGGTCAGCGGCCCGCGTTGACCCCTTCGGGTGAACCGGGTCGAACCCCTCAGCCCCGGCCCCGGCCGGTCGAACTTCATGGGTGAGCCCACGGATGGGCCACGAGTACCCCGATCAAGGAAGAAGAGAACCATGGCGCTCTCCGTCAACACCAACATCGCGGCGCTGAACGCGTACCGCAACCTGTCCTCCACGCAGAACGACCTGAGCAAGTCGCTCGAGAAGCTGTCGAGCGGCCTGCGCATCAACCGTGCTGCGGACGACGCGGCTGGTCTGGCGATCTCCGAGGGCCTGCGCGCCCAGATCGGCGGCACCACCCAGGCCGTGCGCAACGCCCAGGACGGCATCTCCGTCGTCCAGACCGCTGAGGGTGCGCTCACCGAGACGCACTCCATCCTGCAGCGCATGCGGACCCTGTCCGTCCAGGCGTCCAACGAGGGTGGTCTGTCCGACACCGCGAAGTCCAACATCCAGGACGAGCTGTCCGAGCTCAAGACCGAGCTCACCCGCATCGCGGACACCACGCAGTTCAACGGCAAGAAGCTGCTGGACGGCAACTACGACGGTTCGTTCCAGGTCGGCGCCAACACCTCGGCGCAGGACAAGATCAACGTCAAGATCCAGACCGGCAACGGCCAGGGCCTCGGCACCGAGGGCCTCGGCCTCGCGGGCGTCGACGTCACCGCGATCGCCTCCAACGCCACCACCGTGGCCAACACGACGGCCGCCGAGTCCGGCACCGCCGGCGTGAAGACCCTCGCCGCGGCGGTGGACTTCACCGCCGACGACGTCAAGAACTTCCAGGACCTGAACGGCACCATCACCATCGGTGGCAAGTCGCTCGACCTGAAGTCGGTGGACTACACGGGTGTCACCACCTCCGCCGGTGCCACCACGGCCCTGCAGAACGCCCTCACCGCCAAGTTCGGCGCGGGCGCCGTGACGGCCGCCGCCACGGCGACCGGCATCACCCTGACCGGTGCGGCCACCACGGGCACCGCGGCCGAGGTCGCGGCGACCGAGGTGAACTTCACGCAGGCCTCCGGTGCCTCCGAGGCGATCGACCTGATCGACTCGGCCATCACCTCGGTCTCGCAGGTCCGTTCCTCCCTCGGTGCGGTCCAGAACCGCTTCGACCACACCATCAACAACCTCAACGTCGCGGTGGAGAACCTGACCGCGTCCGAGAGCCGCATCCGCGACACCGACATGGCGTCCGAGATGGTCAGCTACACCCGCGCCTCGATCCTGTCGCAGGCCGGTACCGCGATGCTCGCCCAGGCCAAGAACCTGCCGCAGAGCGTCCTGCAGCTCCTCCAGTGAGCTGTCGCCCCCCGGTGGTGACACCGGGGGGCACCGCACGACCCTGACAGGCGGTGGGTGGACGACCGTCCACCCACCGCCTGTCGCGTGCCGGCCCCGCCGGCCTGGCGCACGACCGACCCGGGGAGGACCGGACCAGCATGGTGAGCAGCATCGGGATCGACGGCCTGATCAGCGGCATGAAGACCAGCGAGATCATCGACCAGCTGCTCGCGGTCGAGGGCAACCAGCAGACCCTGCTGGCGTCCAAGCGCACCGGGCTGCAGTCCGTCGTCACCGCGCTGCAGTCGCTGAACACCAAGGTCGCCTCGCTCGGCACCGCCGCCACGACCGCCCTGAAGGCGGAGTCGTGGCAGGCCACCACCGCGACCGCCTCGTCCACCGCGGTCACCGCCGTGACGTCGAAGGACGCCTCGCCGTCCTCCCTCACGCTGACCGTCGACACCCTGGCCACGTCGCAGTCGACCCTCTACACGCTCCCGAGCTCCTACACGTCGGCCAAGCCGTCCTTCACCCTCACCGTCGGCGGCGAGGAGAAGACGATCGTCGCCTCCAGCTCGCACATCGGCGACGTCGTCGCGGCGTTCAACGCCGAGGGCACGGGCGTCACCGCGTCGGCCGTGAACGTCGGCACCGCCGACGCGCCGGTCTACAAGCTGCAGCTCACGGGCACGAGCACCGGCGCCGCGAACGGGTTCACGGTCGCGGCGACCAACGCCAACGACGGCACGTCGCTGACCAGCCAGCAGCTGCGCGCCGCGGGGGACGCCAAGGTCACGCTGTGGCCCGGGACCCCGGGCCAGACCGAGGTGACGTCCGCGAGCAACACGTTCAAGGGCCTGCTCACCGGCGTGGACCTGACGGTCAGCAAGGCCGGCACCGACGAGGTCACGGTCACCGTGGCCCGCAACGCCGCCTCGATGAGCAAGCTCGCGTCCAACCTGGTCACGAACCTCAACGCGGTGCTCGGCGACATCGCCGACCGCACCAAGGCCACGACCGGCACCGCCGCCGACGGCGGGTCGATCCTCAAGGGCGGTCTGCTCGCCGGCAACACCGCGGTGCGGATGCTGCAGCAGAGCGTGCTCGCCGCCGGCTCCATCGACATCGACGGGAAGTCGCCCGCGTCGGTCGGCATCGTCGTCGGCCGCGACGGCACGTTCACGTTCGACGAGGCGGCGTTCACCGCCGCGTACGCCGAGGACCCGGTCGCCACCCAGAAGATGGTGCAGGCCGTGTCCACCGCGCTCGAGACGGCGGCCACCTCGGCGTCCGACAGCACCAAGGGCACGCTGACGGCGCAGATCACCTCGTACCAGAGCGAGGTCACGGACCTCGCCGACCGGATCGCCGACTGGGACGACCGGCTGGCCACCCGGCGCGCCTCGCTCACCCGGATCTACACCGCGATGGAGGTCTCGATGTCGCAGATGCAGTCGACCTCCAACTTCCTGTCCCAGCAGCTCGCCCAGCTGAACGCGAACAACGCGTCGAGCTGAGCCACACCCACCACGCAAGGGGGACCGTCGTGTACGACGTCCGGACCCGGTACCTCGCCGACGCGGTCGCCACCGCGGGCCCGGCGAAGCTCCTCACCATGCTGTACGACCGCCTGCTGCTCGACCTCGACCGGGCCGAGACGGCGCTGCGCTCGGGCGTCCGCGCCGAGGGCACCCAGCAGCTCGCGCACGCGCAGGAGATCGTCGCGGAGTTCATCGCGAACCTGAACGTGGGGGAGTGGGACGGCGGCGACCGCCTGCTGTCGGTCTACACCTTCCTGCTGTCCGAGCTCATCGCGGCGAGCACCGCGGGCGACGCCGAGCGGGTCGTGGCCTGCCGCGCGCTGGTGGCGCCGCTCGCCGAGGCGTGGCGCGAGGCCGCGCTGGTCGTGGCGAAGGACGTGCCGACGCAGCGCCCCGCGCCGTCGTTCGACACCGCGGACGCGGGTTCCGGGGGCGTGCTCGGTGTCGGCTAGCAGCGCCGTCGCTCCGGTCCAGGGGGCGCACACGGCGACCGCGCCGGACGCCGACGCGCCGTCGCACCGCGACCCGCACGGCACCGGTCACCACGACGACGGGACCGGGCGGGAGGCCGCGTGGACGCGCGCCCTCGCCGAGATGGAGGAGGCGGCGGACCGCGCGGAGCACCTGCTCGCGGCAGCCGGCTGGGCCGACGCCGGTGCCGCCGCGCGCGTCGCCGACGTGGCGGTCACCGGGCCGTGGCGCACGCCGCGTGGTCTGGGCGCCCTGCCGCTCGCCCTCGCCCCCCGCGCCGCCGCGCTGGTCGACCGCCAGCGGGACCTGGTGCGCCGCACCGCCGAGCAGCTCGCGGAGCACCGCCGCGCGCTGCGGACGACCGACGGCCTGCGCACCCGCGCGGCGGTCGCCCCGGTCTACCTCGACGTCGAGGGCTGACCGCCGCCTGGGTGCCAGCACCTACAAAGGCCGCCGGACATTCTCCGGCAAATTCGGACAAGCCGTTCGAATCGCGTCCGCCGCGCGAGTGATCCGCGACATTTCTCGGGCGCACGCCTCAGCACGACCCGCGCCCCGCCGATGGGACGCGTGAGCACGGATCGCTCGCGCAGCAGGCCACGGACTAGGCCGACCAGGACCAACCTCGGGTGAGGGTGACCCTGCATGGGCATGTTCGACTCCGTCAGCTACGTCGCGATCAACAGCGCGCTCGACGGCCTGGCCGCGCGCCAGCGCGCCATCGCCGAGAACGTCGCGAACATCCAGACCCCCGGCTACCACGCCAAGAAGGTCCAGTTCGAGGACGCCCTGGCCCGGGCGGTCTCCGCCGGCACCGGCGCCGCGTCGGCCACCACGGCCCGCTCCCTCGAGCCCACCCGCATGGACGGCAACAACGTCAACCTCGACGAGGAGACGCTGCTGAACGTCGACACCCAGCTGCGCTACCAGCTCGCGACCCAGGCCGTGGACGGCACGTTCTCCGGCGTCCGCACCGCGATGAGGACCTCCTGATGACGACGTTCGGGGCGATCGGCATCGCCAGCACCGGCATGACCGTGTACCGCAAGTGGATCGACGCGGTCAGCGACAACCTCGCCAACATGAACAACGCGACCGCCACCTCGGAGGCCGCCTATCAGGCCAAGTACGTCGTGGCGTCGGAGATCTCCTCCGCGAACGGCGGCGGCGCGCAGGTGTCCGGCATCGCGCTCGGCCCCGCCGAGGGCCGCGTGGTCTACGAGCCGACGAACCCGCTCGCGGACGAGGACGGCTACGTGCGGTACCCCGAGGTCGACATGGCCTCCCAGATGACGCAGCTGATCATGGCGCAGCGCGGCTACCAGGCGAACGCGGCGGTCGTGGACCGCGCGAAGTCGTCCTACGAGGCGGCGCTGCAGATCGGACGGAACTCGTGAGCATCCAGCCCGTCAGCGGGGTGTCCGGCGTGACCGGCCCCTCCTCCCTCGCCGAGCTGTCGGACCTCGCCGGCCTGCAGGGCCTCGGCGCGACCGGCGCGACCGGCACCGCCGGCGCCGACGGCGGGTTCGCCGCGGCCCTGGGCGCCGTCGACCACGTCCAGCAGCTCCAGTCCACGAGCCAGGCGCTCGCCGTCCAGGCCGTCACCGGCGACCTCGACGACGTGCACGACTACACGATCGCGTCGTCCGAGGCGAAGCTCGCCCTCGAGCTCACCGCCGCCGTGCGCAACAAGGCCGTCGACGCGTTCACCGAGATCATGAGGATGCAGGCCTGATGCCCGCCCAGGTGAAGTCCCTGTTCGGCCGCATGAGCGGCGCGGTGAAGCAGTTCTCGCTCCCGCAGAAGACCTTCGCGATCATCGCGGTCGCCGCGATCCTGCTCGGCGGGTTCGCGATCTGGTCGTGGGCCTCGAAGCCCACGCTGGCCCCGCTGTTCTCCGGCCTGTCCGCGACCGACGCGTCGGCCGTGGTCGACCAGCTGTCGGCCGAGGGCGTGTCCTACGAGCTGACCGACGGCGGCGCCACGGTCATGGTGCCGCAGGACAAGCTCTACTCGATGCGGCTCAAGCTCGCCGCCGCGGGCCTGCCCGCCAACGCCGAGGGCGACGGCTACTCACTGCTCGACGGGATGTCGATGACGTCCAGCGAGTTCCAGCAGCAGACCACCTACACCCGCGCCCTGGAGGGCGAGCTCGCCAAGACGGTCGGCGCCATGTCCGGCGTCGAGGCCGCCACGGTCAAGCTCGCGCTGCCGGAGGACTCGGTGTTCGTCTCGCAGCAGCAGGACCCGACCGCGTCGGTGTTCGTGCGCACCAAGACCGGCACCCAGCTGAGCAACGACCAGGTCGAGGCGATCGTGCACCTGGTGTCCGCGGGCATCGAGGGCATGAAGGCCACCGACGTGGCCGTCGTCGACTCCACCGGCAAGGTGCTGTCCGAGGTCGGCACCGGGCTCACCGGCGGCACCGGCGACGAGGCCACCTCGGCCTACGAGCAGCGGGTCACCGGCGCCGTGCAGGCGCTGCTGGACCAGGTCGTCGGCGCCGGCAAGTCCGCCGTGACCGTCACCGCCTCGCTCAACCAGGACCAGACCCAGCGCACGTCCGAGGAGTTCTCGGCCACCGAGAACACCCCGCCGCTCGTGTCCTCGACGACGACCGAGGAGTACACCGGCTCGGGCTCCGGCACCGCCACCGGCGTGCTCGGCCCGGACAACATCGCCGTCCCGACGGGCGAGGGCGACGGCACCGGCTCGTACACGAACACCACCGAGGACGTCAGCAACGCGGTGAACAAGGTCACCGAGGTCACCACCGTGGCCCCGGGCACCGTCGAGAAGCAGTCGCTCGCCGTGCTGGTCGACCAGACCGCCGCAGCCGGCATCGACCTGAACCAGCTCACGGCGACCCTCACCGCCGCCGCCGGCATCGACACGGCCCGCGGCGACACCATCGCGGTGCAGGCCATGGCCTTCGACACCACCGGCGCCGACGCCGCGGCGGAGGCCCTCGCGGCCGCCGACGCCCAGGCCGAGGCCGACCGCCGCGCGGACCTGCTCCGGCAGGCGGTGATCGCCGGCGCCCTGCTGCTGATCGTCATCGTGGTCGCGATCGTGCTGGCCCGCCGGTCGCGGCGCAGCAAGCGCGAGGCGCTGGACATCGGCGAGCTCCCGCTGATGGACGGCCCCGACCCGGCCGCCGAGCTCGACGAGCTGCCCGAGATCCCGCCCGCCCTGCCCGGCCCCGCCGAGATCGACCCGGTCGCCGAGTCCCTCGCGGTGAAGCGCGCCGAGATCGCCGCGCTCGCCGACGAGCAGCCCGAGGAGGTCGCGGACCTCCTGCGCGGCTGGCTGACCCCCGCCGGGCGGCGCTGATGTCGACCGCCACGCTCACCGGCACCCAGAAGGCCGCCATGCTGCTGCTGCAGCTCGGCCGGGAGCGCGCCGCCAAGGTCATGGCCAAGCTCGAGACCGCCGAGATCGAGGAGCTCACCGCCGAGATCATGCGGCTGGAGCGCGTCGACGCGACGGTCGCGGACGAGGTGGTCGAGGAGTTCTACGCCGCGTCGGCCATCGGCCCGAGCGTCAACGGCGGCCTCGGCTACGCCACCCAGCTGCTGGAGGGCGCGCTCGGCCGCGACGAGGCCGCGGGCATGATCGAGCGCCTGCAGACCTCGATGGCCGGGCAGCCGTTCGAGTTCCTGCAGCACGCCGACGCCCGCCAGGTGCTGTCGCTGCTGAACGGCGAGCACCCCCAGGCCGTCGCCCTGGTGCTCGCGCACCTGCGGCCCGAGCACGCGTCCGCGATCCTCGCCGGCCTGCCCTCCGACCAGCAGTCCGAGGTCGCGCACCGCATCGCCCTGATGGAGCGCGCGTCCCCGGACGTCGTCGCCGTCATCGCCGAGTCGATGCAGCGCAAGGCGTCCACCGTGCTGACCCCGAACGAGCTGTCCGCCGTCGGCGGCGTGCAGCCGCTCGTCGAGATCATCAACCGCGCCGACCCGACCACCGAGAAGCTCATCCTCGAGGGGCTGCAGAGCCGCGACGAGGCGCTGGCCGACGAGGTCCGCAGCCGGATGTTCGTCTTCGGCGACATCGTGCTGCTCGAGGACCGCGCGATGCAGCTCGTGCTGCGCCAGGTCGAGACCAACGAGCTCTCGGTCGCGCTCAAGGGCGCGACGCCCGAGGTGCGGGACAAGATCCTGCGCAACCTGTCCGAGCGCGCCCGCGAGAACCTCGAGGAGGAGATCGAGCTGCTCGGCCCGGTCCGCCTCTCCCAGGTCGAGGAGGCGCGCGCCGGCATCGTCCAGGCGATCCGCCGCCTCGAGGAGTCGGGCCAGATCGTGATCCGGCGCGAGGGCGAGGACGAGTATGTCTCCTGAGCCCCGCACCTTCACCCAGGCGTTCGGCGGCTCCGCGGCCGGGCTCGCGACGGCCGAGCCGTCGCGAGCCGAGGGCTACGCCGCCGGGTACGCGGCGGGCTACGCCGCGGGCGCCCGGGAGGCCGCGCGCGCCGCCGAGGCCCAGGCGGCCCGCGTGCAGCGCGAACGCGCCGAGGCCGACGCGCGGCGCGCCGCCGAGCACGCCGACGCCCTCGCCGAA
>NZ_JAGXJG010000590.1:0-235 GCF_019091725.1 Cellulomonas sp. GbtcB1
GCGGTCGCGGACCCCGGGGTGGTGGGGGTGAGTCCCGTCGGCGGGGTCCAGTCCGGGACGGAGGCGGCGTGGCGCAGGCGCGACGAGGCGGGGATCCCCCGCCTCGTCTTCGTCTCCCAGGAGGACCGTGCCCGCGCCGACTTCCACCGGGTGCTCGGCCAGGGGCGTGACCTCGCCGTCCGCCCCGGGCACGACGCCGCCGCGGTGCTGCCGCCGGGGCTGCCGCTCGGGGAGG
>NZ_JAGXJG010000591.1:0-235 GCF_019091725.1 Cellulomonas sp. GbtcB1
TTAGAAAAATATAATATTTTAAAAAAAACATCTAAAACACCATGTGAGGCATAAAAAAATAACAAAAAATAAAAGACAATAAATTCTAAGAGAATTTAAAATGAAGGAAGAGAAATTAATAAATAGAATTGGAAAAATAAAATGTGAAGTCAACTCAAAGGCATAGACTGCCTACTGTCCTTGAAAACCAACAATATTATTATCTTAATAATAGTTCAACAAATTTATGAAAACC
>NZ_JAGXJG010000592.1:0-235 GCF_019091725.1 Cellulomonas sp. GbtcB1
ACGTCGAGCGTCGCCGCGAGGTAGACCCGCCTCCGCGCGCCGGGGCGCCGGAGCACCAGGCGGGCGCCGGCTGCCCAGGACGGTCGGTCCTCGACCGTGGTGCCGGGGACCGGCCACACCGCCGCGGGGGCGTCCGCCACCGCCGAGTTCGCGGACGGGAGCGGCTCGAAGCGGATCTCGTCCGCCGTCACCACGAAGGCGACCCGGCTCAGCACGGCCGCACCGGTGCGGAGAC
>NZ_JAGXJG010000593.1:0-235 GCF_019091725.1 Cellulomonas sp. GbtcB1
CCCGGGTGCCCGAGGCGTGGAGTTCGGCGACGAGGTGCTCCGTGGTGTCGGAGGGGGCCTCCGGCGCGACGGTCAGCAGCAGGTGTTCGGCCCCGGCCCCGGCGAGCCGGCGGGCCAGGTGCGCGCCAGGTCCGTGGGTGCCCGCGGTGATCAGGACGGTGCCCCGTGTCGGCAGGCCGGCGGAGGCGGTGCCGTCACCGCCCCGCGGGGCACGCACCAGCCTGCGGGCGAAGAG
>NZ_JAGXJG010000594.1:0-235 GCF_019091725.1 Cellulomonas sp. GbtcB1
TATTCTGCAACAAGTACATAAACTAAAATATGATATCCAAAGATAAACACATCCTTGCAAAAATTGTTACTTCACCATGAAACTGTCTTACACCACCAACCAAGGATTAACTTGATCACTAAAAGATGTCAATTAAATCCTTCTTTCTTGCTCACACTGCTGCTCCATTTAATCCCCGCTCAAAACAAAAAGGCTACAGCCAATGAGCCATAATTTGTGCACTATTAATTAGTTT
>NZ_JAGXJG010000595.1:0-235 GCF_019091725.1 Cellulomonas sp. GbtcB1
GTCCTACGTGCTGGCGCTGCTCGTGCAGGGCCGGGACGAGCGCCAGCACCGCCGTGGTGGCCACCAGCCCCCGGCGGCGCTGGTCGTCGTCCTCGCGGTCAGCGCGTTCTTCTACCCGATCTGGACCGCGAGGGTCGTGCCGTACGCCTTCTGGCACGTCCACATGTGGCTGCGGTCCTGGCTCTGGCGTCCGCCGTCTGCCGTGCTCGCCGGCCCAGTCGACCTGCGGGCTCGG
>NZ_JAGXJG010000596.1:0-235 GCF_019091725.1 Cellulomonas sp. GbtcB1
ATGCTGTGGGACCCGATGCGCATACCGCGCAGGGACCGGGTCGACAGCAGGGACCTCCGTGCCTTGACATGCCTTGACTTGCCTGGACGTGCAGACGTAACGCTTGTTCGGTGGGGTCAACGTCCGGGGGCCGTTCAGTGTTCCAGTGTGGCGTGAAGGTCCCGGGGTCGCGCGGCGCGCGCGGGCGGGTGCCCTCGGGCACCCCCGGCGTGCGCGCCGACCTCGCAGGTCGGCG
>NZ_JAGXJG010000597.1:0-234 GCF_019091725.1 Cellulomonas sp. GbtcB1
CAGCCGGGTAAGACGCACCCCAACCCGTTCGTGGTGACTGACCGCAAGGGCATGCGTTTGGCGACGCTGCTCAAGTCCTACGCGACGAGTCCGCAGATGGTGCGCAACCTCCCGTGGGTCAACGCTCTGGTCGTCCTCCACGGTCAAGGATCAGAGTTCAAGGTCGGCCAGTCCGGGCGCGCGGGCGTCATCAAGCTCGACGGCTACGACGTCGCCTCGAAGCCGCCGCTCCAG
>NZ_JAGXJG010000598.1:0-234 GCF_019091725.1 Cellulomonas sp. GbtcB1
GACCCGGCCGCGGCCAGCGAGCGCAGGGCGGTCAGCCCGTCCACCCGCGGCATGCGGACGTCCATCAGCACGTCGTCGGGTCGCAGCCGCTGCACGACCGTGACCGCCTCGGCGCCGTCGCCGCACTCGGCGACCACCTCGTGGCGCGGGTCGCCGCCGAGGATCATCCGGAGGCTGGCGCGGTCCAGGGCGTCGTCGTCGTCGTCCACCACGCGCACGGCGTCGGCGGGGGAC